>NZ_DAWDUX010000002.1:0-26078 GCF_052346665.1 Collinsella sp. | reverse complement strand
TGATTGGACGCTCTTGCGCTCGCCCGAATCTGGGGCACCTGGAAAAGCCTTGAGGCACTTTGCTTGTACGATCTGGTTTGTCAGGACGAGCGAGTAGGGTGTGTAACGAGAAGAACCTTCGTGGGTATATGAGAGGGCAACGTGCGCGTGCGTGCGTTGTCCTTTCGTAGCCTACACAGACCTTTTGGGGAGCTGGTGTTGTATGAAGCAGACGCCTATGACCCGCCGCTTGGGTGAGCAGCTGCGCGAGAAGCTCGGATATATCCTTTTGTTCGAGATCTCCGATCCTCGTCTCGAGCTCGTGACGCTCACGGGTGTCGAGGTCTCCCAGGACCGTTCATTCGCACGCGTGTTCGTGAGCTGTGAAGGCGATCGCTATGAGGAGGTGCTGGACGTCCTTAACGCGGCCAAGGGCAGAATTCGCGGCCTTCTTGCGCGTTCGCTCGACTGGCGTGTGACTCCCGAGCTCCAATTTAAGATCGACCGTTCCACCGACGAGGCGGAGGCGATTAGCCGTGCCCTCGAGAACGTCCCTGCGACCCTCGCCGTCGAGAAGGACGAGTTCGGCTATCCCATCGAGGATGCCGATGTTGAGAAAGATATGAGTGATGAGCAATAGCACGTCGCCTTGTTCCGGTCGAAGCACGACGCCCGATATGTGGGCGGGTGTCATAGATTTCGTCGAGGGCGCCCGCACCATCGCGATCTCGGGGCACACGAATCCCGATGGTGACGCCCTCGGCTCGGTTCTCGGGCTCGGCGCTTCGATCAGGGCGCAGTTTCCCGACAAGCGCGTCGACTTTCTGCTTGCCGACGATGGCTCCATCCCGCGCATATACCGCTTTCTGCCCCTTGCCGGTGAGCTGGAGCCCGCCGTTCGGCATGCGGAGGCGTACGACCTGTTCATCTCGGTCGACGTTCCTACGCTCGAGCGTCTTGAGGACTCCGCTGCGGTGGCTAAGCGGGCTCGCGGTCGCGTGGTGATCGACCATCATCCCTCGCGTGAAGAGTTCGGTGACGTCACGGTGCGCGTGACGTCGGCTGCCGCGACCGCAGTCCTTGTGTACGAGCTCCTCGATGCTGCGGGGTGGCCCTGCACGCCTGACATCGCGTCGTGTCTCTTGACGGGCTTGATGACCGACACCGGGCGCTTTCAGTATCAAAACGCCAACCCCTCGGCGTTTGCTTGCGCCTCTCGTCTGGTCGACGCCGGTGCCCAGCCGGCACGGATCGCCCTCGAGGTGTACCAGAGCCAGCGCATTGAGTATCTGCATCTCGAGTCGATCGTGATGAGCCGTATCGAGACGCACGCGCGCGGTCGCGTTGCCTACAGCTACGCGTTTGCCAGCGATCTTGTCGAATGCGGTGTCAAGCCGGCGGAATGCGACGGCCTGGTCGATATCGTGCGCCAGGTTGATGGATCTGAGCTCTGCCTGTTTTTGCGCGAGAGCGAGCCGGGTGTGGTGCGCGGCAACCTTCGCTCGAAGGGCAAGCTCGACATCTCCGGAATCGCCGTCGAGCTCGGCGGCGGGGGGCACGCCGCGGCAGCGGGATTCACCTTCCATGGAACGGTTGCCGAGGCTGCCGAGACGGTGCTCCCCAAGCTGGAGGAGCTTCTCGCTTAGGGCTCGTCACACAAAGCACGACCAAGGGGGTGGGCGCGTGATGCGCATGCCCCTTGCGTACACGTGAAGATATTCGCCAGAAAGTGAGGATCGCATGGCGAAGCGCAAGCCGAGCGAGCTCAATCTCCTGCTCGCTGTCGATAAGCCGGTGGGTATCACCTCTCACGACGTTGTGTCCAAGGTGCGTCGCGCCCTGGGCGAGCGCCGCGTGGGTCATGCCGGAACCCTTGACCCGCTTGCCTCAGGCGTCATGATCGTGGGCGTAGGCCAGGCGACGCGGTTGTTGGGCCGAGTCACCCTTGACCGCAAGCGATACCTCGCGCGCATCACGTTTGGGGCCGAGACTACGACCGACGATGCGGAAGGAGAGGTGACGCGCACCGCTCCCGCAACGGACGATCTTAGTTCTCGGCTCTTCGCCTCGAGCATCCTCAAGGATTTTCTCGGTGAGCAGGAGCAAGTCCCGCCGGCGTACTCCGCGATTTCCATCGACGGTGTGCGATCGTACAAACGAGCCCGGGCTGGGGAGGATGTCGATCTCCCGGCGCGCACCATCGAGGTGTATGCTGCCGATCTCGTGGCGATAGACGAGGTCGATGGCCATGTTGTTTGGACGGCTTCGTTCGATGTGAGCAAGGGGACGTACATCCGCTCCCTTGCGCGCGACATCGGTCGCGCTGCGGGCAATGCTGCCCACATTTCCGACTTGCGCCGTACCGCCTCGGGTCCCGTTACGGCTGGCATGTGCCTGCGCATCGAGGACCTGTCGTGCGAAGGTGCTCGCGCCGCCGCGCTCGATCCCGCTGTCGTGCTCGGCATGCCCGTGCGTACGCTCAGCGATGCCGAGCTCGCCGCCGTTCTGAATGGTCGCGCGATACCGAACCACTTTGCGGGAGGCTCTCTTGGGCGCCCGACCGATGTTCCCATCGACACGCCGTGCGCGCTCACATACGGCGGCCAACTTCGCGCCATCGCGAGCTCCGAGGGCGATAACCTACGCATGGAGACGGTCTTTCCCCAGGGTATCGAAGGTGTTGCGCAATGACGCGCGTACAGGATGCGGCTTCATCGCATACGGGTGCGCACATGCCCGGGGCGCACATGCCCTCGCGTGCAGAGCTCGCGCGCGACTTTCTCGTTGCCCCCCTTGTCTCTGATGCCGATGTGAGCGGTAGCCATACAACCGTTATACGTGTGGGTGACGATGCTGCGCCAACGACGCCCGTGCCGTGCGTCGTTGCCATCGGGGCGTTCGACGGTGTCCACCGGGGTCATCTCGGCCTGCTTTCCCGAGCGCGTCGTGATGCAGCTGAGCGTGGGGTTGCTGCCATCGCCGTCACGTTCGATCCCGATCCGGATGAGGTGGTGGGTAAACGTCCCGCACTCAAGCTCCTGAGTATCGCCGATCGCATCAAAACCCTTAGGGCGTCGGGCACGGGTGTGGTGGTCGTTCCGTTCACGCGCGAGCTCGCCGCCCTCGATCACGTGGCCTTTTTTGAGCAGGTCCTCGCTCCGTATGTGGATATCCGCGCGATACACGTTGGCGTCGATTTTCGCCTTGGTGCACGTGGCGCCTCGACCGTCGATGTCATTCGTGCCTGGGGTGCGAATCGCGGTGTTGAGGTTACGGGTCACGAGCTGCTTATCGATGGCGACGCACCCATCACGGCCACGCGCATCCGGCGCCTGATCGCCGCGGGTGACGTCGTGGCCGCCGCTGGTGAGCTCGGACGACGGTTCTACGTACACGGTGTTGTTGCGCCGGGGCGCGGAGAGGGCACGGGTATGGGATTTCCCACTGCCAATATCGAGGTCCAAGCGGACATACAGATGCCCGCCGATGGCGTCTACGCGGGATTCGCACGTGTTGGAGGCGAGGTCTGGTCCGCCGCGATCAATGCCGGCGTGCCCCCGATGTTTGCCGACTCCGCCGCGTCCGCCCGCCTTGAGGCCAATCTTATTGGCTATCACGGTGACCTGTACGGCCGGGAGGTCTCCATCGCGTTCGATCGCATGGTGCGTCCCTCGCGTTCATTCGAGTCCATTGACGCGCTTATCCGGGCGGTCGAGGGGGATATCGCACAGATTGCGACAGATTATGGTACGACGCCGGTGAGGATCGCATGATTTCTGAGGACGACAAGAACAAGGTACGTGACGCGACCGATCTCGTCGCGCTCATCCAAGAGACCGTCGAGCTCAAGCCGCGCGGCAACACCGACCTCTGGGGTTGCTGTCCGTTCCACGGCGAGAAGACGCCTTCCTTCCACGTGATTCCCTCCACGCAGGTGTGGCATTGCTTTGGCTGCGGTGAGGGCGGCGACGCGTTCACGTACGTCATGAAGCGTGAGAACCTGAGTTTTCCCGAGTCCATTCGGTACCTAGCGGATCGCGCGGGCATCGAGCTCGAGGAGGAACGCACCTTCAAGCGTTCCGGCACCAAGCGCAATCGCCTTATCGAGGTTTGCGAGGCGACCGCCGAGTTCTACCATACCCTGCTCATGCGGGGTAAAGACGACCGCGGTCGCGCATACTGCAAGGGGCGTGACCTCGATGCCGCCACCTGTCGCATGTACCACCTGGGGTTTGCGCCCGGCCATGGCGCGCTCGTGCGCTATTTGGGGTCCAAGGGGTTTGCGCCGCAGGAGATGATCGATGCCAATGTGGCGTTCCGCAGTCGCAGCGGCGGGCTTGTCGACCGCTTCTTCGACCGCGTGATCTTTCCTATCTACGACGAGCAGGGTCGGTGCATCGCGTTCGGCGGGCGCGCGCTCGATAAGGAGAAGACGAACGCCAAGTATCTCAACACGTCCGAGACGCCCATCTTCCACAAAGGCAAGAACCTCTATGGGTTCAACTGGGCCAAAGATCACATCGTGAACGCGAACGAGGTCATTGTGGTCGAAGGCTATATCAGTGCGATGAGCTGCTGGAAAGCGGGTATCGAGAACATCGTGGCCGTGCTGGGGACTGCGCTCACCGAATCGCACGTCAAGACGCTTACGCGCTTCACCAAGAAGATCATCTATATGTTCGACGGCGACGCCGCCGGGCAAAAGGCGGCTCGCCGCGCGATCCAGTTCATCGAGAAGGACGACATCGACCTGCGCTGCGTCATCCTGCCCGACGGTCAGGATCCCGATGACTTCGTACGCGCAAACGGCGGCGAGGCCCTGCGGGCGCTTCTCGATCAGTCCATTCCGCTCATGGACTTCGTCTTTGGAAAGCTCGAGGAGGAGAGCGATATCTCCACACCGGGTGGTCGCGCCAAGGCCATGCGCTCTGCGCTCGAGCTCATCTACCCGCTGCGTGCGAGTTACATGATCGACGGCTATTACATGCAGATCGCCGACCGCCTGGGACTCGACGTTGAAATGATCCGCTCGAACGCCGGCAAGGTGTTTCGCGAGGTTCAGCAGCGCGAGGAGACCAATCGCCGTCGCGAGCAGCAACGCGAGCGCGCTCAGGCGGAGCGTGAACGTATCGGTGCCGAGGGCGGGGGAGCGCCTCGCGCGCGCGGGAGTGAGACGATTGCGTCCGTCGGGAGTGCGCCTGCCGCTCCTGGAGCCACCTCCGCCGTCGACTATCCGCCATATGATGAGCCGTTCTATGAAGACGCACCGTACGATTACGTTCCGGATGCTCCCGATGTCGTTGGTGCGGAACCACCCGCGCGCAACGAGGACGCGGCGCTATCCATGCTCACCGACCTCGAGCGCCGTCAGCTCGCCTGCGAGCGTGAGCTGCTGACCATGCTCACCACCTACCCCGACGCGTTCAGGCCGTTTGCGGAACGCATCACCGAGGTTGAATGGGTCGATTCCCGCAACGAGACGATAGCCTGGTCTGTTCTCGCAACACCCGAGGGCACGGGAGCCGCTGAGGTCATGTCGGCCGCACGCGCGGTGTGCCCCGAGGCGGCGCAGCTCGTTTCGGCCGGTATGATCTCTGCGACGAGCAGGCATCCTACAGAGACAAACATCGCCTTCCTGCTCGACACGCTCGAACTGTACACGGCACGTCGTCGCATGAAGGCCGCGCAGTCGCGCCTGCGGTCCAACAGCACGCTTTCGAGCGATGAGCGCAGGGGGCTCGCCATCCAGGCAACACGGGATGCCGCGCGCATTCGAGAGCTCGAGCGGGCCGTTGAGGGGATAGCCGACCCCTTCCGGCAATAACGAGATTGTCAGAAAAGCGCAATCTTCTGGCACAATTGGGTATAGAACCGTGGTAAAGTAATGAATCCTATGTGCTAAGAAGGGAGCATCTGTGCCAAGAAAGACTCAAAGCACTGAATCCGCGCTGGACGCGACCATCGAAAAGCTGCTCAATCTCGGCTCGAAGTCCGGTTCCGTCACTGAGGACGAGATTCAGGTTGCCCTCAAGGATGTCGATGTAACTGATGCACAGCTGAGCTCTATCTACCAATTCCTCCGCGATCGCGGCGTCGAGATCGTCTCTGCTACCGAAGACGACGAGTCCGAGCTGGTTGTGGACGATGATGACCACGACGTTATGAGGGACGAGGATCTCGACGGGGACGAGAGCGACGAGGACCACGACCTCAAGATGGCCAAGCGCGCGGATGCCGAGATGGCCTCGACCAAATCGAAGAAGAAGGCTCGTACCGTGCGCACCACGCGCAGCCGTTCGCGCGCTCGCGGCATCGACGCCTCAACGGTCATGCTGACGGGTGACCCGGTTCGCATGTACCTTAAGGAAATCGGCAAGGTCGACCTGTTGACGGCCGCCGAAGAGGTCGACCTGGCCATGAAGATCGAGGCCGGCCTGGACGCTGCCGACAAGCTCGAAAAGCAGGAGGCTGGCGAGCTCGAGCTCACCCGTGCCGAGATGCGCCGCCTCATGCGTGTTGAGCAGGTGGGTTTGGACGCCAAGCAGGCGCTCATCTCCGCGAATCTCCGCCTGGTCGTGTCCATCGCCAAGCGCTACGTGGGTCGCGGCATGCTCTTCCTCGACCTCATCCAGGAGGGCAACCTCGGTTTGATCCGCGCGGTCGAGAAGTTCGACTATGAGAAGGGCTTCAAGTTCTCCACGTACGCCACGTGGTGGATTCGCCAGGCCATCACGCGCGCAATCGCCGACCAGGCCCGCACCATCCGTATTCCGGTCCATATGGTCGAGACCATTAACAAGCTCGTCCGCGTGCAGCGTCAGCTGCTTCAGGATCTCGGTCGCGACCCGACCCCCGAGGAGATCGGCGCCGAGATGGACATGAGCGCCGATCGCGTGCGCGAGATCCAGAAGATCTCTCAGGAGCCCGTGTCGCTTGAGACGCCCATTGGTGAGGAGGAGGACTCCCAGCTGGGTGACTTCATTGAGGACGCCCAAGCGGTCGTTCCCGCCGATGCCGCGAGCTTCTCCATGCTGCAGGAGCAGCTCACGCAGGTGCTCGATGGCTTGGCTGAGCGCGAGCGTAAGGTTATCGAGCTGCGCTTTGGCCTGGTCGACGGCCATCCGCGCACCCTTGAGGAGGTTGGCCGCGAGTTTGGCGTTACGCGTGAGCGCATTCGCCAGATCGAGTCCAAGACCTTGGCCAAGCTTCGTCACCCCAGCCGCTCCAGCAAGCTCAAGGATTACCTCGAGAACTGCTAAGTCAATACGAGAGCGTGTTCTTTTCGCCCCTTGCGAGCCCTGTGCTCCAAGGGGCGCTTTTCATGCTTGCCTGGTGGGTCAGAACCCAGGCTTTCGTACTTGCAGGGAAGGGATTGCGATGGCTCATCTGTATACAAAAAGACCCGCGAAACTGCGGGTCTGAAAATTCTGGCTCCTCGAGTAGGACTCGAACCTACAACAACGCGGTTAACAGCCGCGGGCTCTACCATTGAGCTATCGAGGAATTGTCAAGCTGCTCATGTGCTGTGCTCCTGAGCAACGAAGTTAATTATACGGAACGTGCCGCGTGACGCAAGCCCCAATTTTAAAAAAGTTTTTGAGCCGCGGATGGGCCATGGTCAGGAACCGTGGATGGCCTTGCTGATGCCTGTGCCTGCGCATCGATGAATAGCTGTAGGGTTTTGATGCCATGCGCTACGCATTTGTGCATTCTGCCGCGCTGTTCACAAGGAGAAGGGCCTGAATCTGTCGAAAGGTCGATATTGCGCGCGATTTCAGCGACGCGTAACCTTTATCGTTATTGGCGACAAACGTAAGGTAGGGCATGTCATCGGTTGATTCATATCCGTTGATTACAGACAGCCGTCCTACCAACGGGTGATGATTTCCTCGGCGCTCGAAGATGAGCGTTCGCCAAGCTGTAGTTGCTTGGGTGTGTTCGTCTCATATGGAGGTAGACATGTTTGGGTTGCATCGCAATCGGCGGGAGTCAGACGAGGCGCGTCCGCTCGGAAAACTTACACGCGCCGAGGCCGTGGGTGGGGTCGCCATAGCCGCACTTGCGGTTGGCTCGATGCTCATTGGGGCGCCTGTGGTTGCCCGTGTGCTCCCTGCCGCGGCAGATACGCTTAAGGCGTCGATCCCCAGCCAGGAGAGCCCCACGGCTGCTACTGATCGCGCTCAAAAGGAAGGCGGGGTTTTATCGACGTCGGCCAAGGAGCGTGCGGAGAGCGGTGAGTACCCGGAACTCACGCCGGAAAGCGGGCCATGGATTGGGCGTCCTGCTCAGAACGTGCTCGTTGATCGCGCGTACACATCGCGTCGTATCGAGTTCCCCGTGGGCAAGGCCATCACGCTCAACAATGAGGAATGGGCTGCAAGCGAGGCCAAGGTGACGTTTGGGTGGACGGGTACCATGCGGGTGACGTGCAACGGCGCAACTGCATATGAGGATTACGCCAGTGCCGGCATAGCCCAAAATGCCCTCAACTTCGATGCAAACTCCGCCGATTGGCAGGACAAGGCAGAGGCGATTGGCTTTGGCCGTGAGCCGTACCAGCTGGTTGTGGTTGACATGACGTTCGAAAACGTTGATGCCACGCCGCAGACGGCAGACCTCGATGAGTTCTATGCTGCTTATCTCGGCTTGTACGATGAGTCAAGTTCCATTGGGGACTATGCACAGGAGGGTTATTTCTTCGCGTGGTCTAGCTGCGACCACGAGGTTCGCGATGAGCATGCCGAAGGCGATGGTGTGTGGACGTCGAGCTCGTTCTCGTTGGACCCCGGTGCGTCACAAGACGTTCAGGTGGCATTTTGGGTGCCAAAGCGCGAAGTCGAGGAGGTGCGTGCGGGCAAGGGTGAGTTTGTCGCCCGCATTGGCGACACCTTTGAGTCCGAAGGGGACGCCGGGGATCTGCATTATTCCTCTAAGGCTGTTTCTTGGCGTCTTGACCTACAGGAAGGCAAGTGAGTAGCCTCGACGGTGCATGTTTGTCGCGGAAGTGATGGTTACAATTCGGAGCATGATGCAAAGGCAGAACGTACATATTCCAACGGTGTTGTGGGTTGCCTGGGGCATACTGCTCTGGGCAGGTTATCCGGCGATGGGAGAGAGCGCCTCGATGAGCCGCGACCCCGTTTTCACGGCGATGGCGCTGGGGGTTTGGATCGTTGCGGCGGTCCTGCTGTTGAACCCGGGGCTGTGCAATCGGCTCACTGTTCCTCGCCGTGTGTTTGGCGGGGCGGCCACGTTTGTGGCGGGGTGCTCATACACTCTGGTGCAGGTGTTCGCGGGTTTCCTAATGGGCCAGCTGCCCTATGTGCTTGATGAGCGCCTCATCTGCCTCATTGCGTCTGCAATTGCCGCTGCATGCTGGTCTTGGGAGGGGTTTTTCCTTGCGAAGGGGTGCGGGGGACGTGACGATGCGGGACCATCGGGCGTCTCCCGTGTTTTTGACGCGCGTCGAATGCGCATGGTGCCAGCGTTGTTCTTTTGCATCGGATGTTTACGGCCTCTCGCCATGATGTGGTGCTTTCCCCATTTTGCATGTGGGGCTTTGTGGGGAACGCAGGTTGTGGGGAATCCGATGGCGAGCTTGGGGCTCGTGGCATCCGTGATAGGCGTCGGCATGTGGGTGGTTCGAATTGCGCGGCCTGGTGTTGGAAGTCCCACGGGAGTATCACGGCGTTACGCATGCGCCCTGCTGGGCTCATATGCATCGGGCGAAGTCGCCTCCTATGCGGCTTCGTGTGCGATTCCTCTAAGGGGGCCATTTGGAGAGCTTGCCTCCTATGGCCTGTGCATGGTTCTGGTTGTGGCGGTGATCGCCTGCGTGTTTGTGGTCTGGCGGCATACGGGACAAGAAGCTGTGGAGGGCGGAGCCGACGAATCGTCTTTGGACTTGGACGAGGGAGACGAGCGGCGGCATGAGCGACTGGCTGAGACGTACCATCTGACGGAGCGCGAGACAGTGTGCCTCCTCCTTGCGCTGGATGGGATGACCTCCGCTGCCATCGCGGAGCGATTGGGCATCAAGGCTCCGACCGTTCGTGCGTATCAGCAACGTGCGTACCGCAAGATGGAGGTCGCCTCGCTCACAGAAGCACGCGAGCTGGTCGCCCGGCAGGCAGTCGTTGAGCCCCTGTCATCACCAGACACGCCTACTCCGAATGAACGAGAGTCCTTTAAGCGTCGCGGCTCGGGTCGTCTCCGTGGTGTTCAGCGCGCATCGCGTGCGTTCTGCTCGGCAACAGTGGGTTTTGCCATCGCTTCGGTTGCCCTGCCAACCGCTCTTGACCAGTCATGGGGCGCGGGCGACGTTGTACTTCGCGCAGGGATCGTGATGGCATGCACGGCGGCTGCATGGGCATTTTCCCACACGGGGACGGATGGGGGCGTCACGGCTTCTCTGCGCTCTGCGCATAAGCTGTCCTCTTCCCGGGGAGGACGCTTGGTAGGCGACGAGGCCTTCGAGCCGTTCGGCCCGCAGGCTCGAGCTGCCACGTGGGGAGTCCTATGCGAGATCGTCTTCGCGTCGGCAATTCCGGGATTTTTGAGCTGCGCTGCCATCGTGGCCATCGTGCTCTGTGCAATCTCCTCGTCCATCTCTTGGATGTGTCATCACGATGCCGGAGGGGCGGCAATCTCGTTTGTTCCCGTCGTCCCCACGTCTCCGGGCGTGACGCTTGACGTTCTCCATGTTGTCTACTTGGCGCTGCTTTCCCTTATGATCGGCATTGCTTGGGAGGAGGTGTGGCGCTCGGCCTCGCCGCTCAGCTTCGCACCGCTCATGATGCCACTGTTCGGATGCATCATCGTTATGTGCGTTGGAGGGCTACGCTCCCAAGGGGTGGGGGCCACGCGCCAGCTTCTCAGCGGCACGCTGGTGGTTGTGTCTGCTGCGGAATCAGGGCAAGCGTCCGTCGCCCTCTTTGGCACGTCCGTGCTTGTAATCTACCTGCTCGCATTGTCTTTACGCAACACGGTGCGGATGTCGGCTCGTGGGTTGCCGCTCTGTGCGCTGTTTGGGGTGGCGGGCATCCTCGGCGGTGGCAAGGTGACGAATGTGTACGCCGACCTCTCATATGCCCAGTTTAGAGATGTGGTTTTCGGAGGATACGCGTCCATGGGAGATGTCGTACCGGCGAGCGGCATGGGCGATGTCAGAACCGCGATGCTCGTGGCGATTGTCACCTGTCTGGCCTTGTTGATGCTCCTGACCGTATGGGCGGGTGTTCGGCTTCTTACCGATGTCCGTAATGAGCGCTATGCCGCGGCGCTCCTCGCTTCTCACAATGCGGATCGTTCTCGGCTGGAGAGTTACCTTGCAGGTCGAGGCCTCAACTCTGTCCAGGTTGAAGTTGCGCTGCGTATCGTCGCGGGGGAGTCGGGCCCACAGATCGCCCGCGCGATGTGCTATTCAATCGGCACCGTCAACTCCGCCCGGGATGCCGCCTATCGACTGCTACGCGTTCATCGTCGCGCCCAGCTTGTTGCTTTGCTGCGAAGGGATGCGGGGCTTTAAGGCACTGAACAATGTCCTTCTCGAGTGTTTCCACGCCGTGTGCGCCTGTCATCAGGCGCACACGGCGTATTCATATCCTCTGATGGCAGACGAAGCCGTTCGCGCCTCCTATGTTCCTTGTCGACGTATGACCGCGATGCGCGTGCATGAGCCGCGCTCGAGGAAACACGGGGAAAGGAAGGCCATCGGATGTCTGAATTGCTCAATGGCGGGTGTCGTGCTGGTAGGCCAAGGCGCAAGCACGCTGGACGCAAAGGATGTGCACTGTTGATGCTTTTAGCGATGTGCTTGGCCGCTGCATGTGCATGGGGAAGTAGCTTCGTGTTTGGAGGGCCATCCTCACGTCTAGAGGAGTTTCCCAGGCGTTCGCAGGAGCCCATCGTCGCGCCGCTGTACCAAAACCCGGAGTATCCGTCGGGATGCGAGGCGTTTTCGCTCGCTATGTGTCTGCGTTCGATGGGGTATTCGGTTGAGCCTTCCGCGCTCATAGACACGTACATGCCGACCGACCCCACGTGGAGCGATTTCGTCAACCATTTTGCAGGCGACGCGCGGAGTTCCGGCAGCGCCATGCCGCCCGCCGTGGTAGTCTGCGCAGATGCGTATGCGGCTGCCGTGGATGCGCCACTCCACGGCGTTGAGCTCACCGGGTGCTCCTTCGATGAGGTTGCAACAGTTGTCGAACGTGGGTACCCCGTGCTCACGTGGATCACGACGGATTTCGAGTCACCGCGCTTTTCCACCACGGGCGCACGTGGCTATCGCCTGTATCGGAACTTCCATTGCGTATTGCTTTACCGTGTTCAAGGTGGGGTTACCTACGTCGCCGATCCGCTCGTCGGCCTCGTCGAGTACGATACGAACTCATTCCAAACCCTGTGGGAGGAATGCGGCAGCCTCGCGATGACAGTATCGGAATCGTAGAGGCAAGTCTCCGTTGCGACGCGTGGCGACCTGTGGGTGCCCAGGGATATACCCCGAATGCGAGTTCCGCACAAGCCGAAGGCCACTTAATGTGGCCTTCGTGCGAGCAGGACTGTTCGAGCAGGCGGGGTATATCCCTGGGCATCAACAGGTCGCCATCTTCGCTTTTTATGCGCTCCGCGCGAAATTCTATTCACCATGTTCGACATCCGCCATACCGTGTACAATGGACAAAGACCTTTAAGTGCGTACGAGATACCACAAGGACCATCAAGCGGGGCGCCCGCGCCCAGCATATATGCCTTCCTGTGATGCTCGCACGCCAAGCGGTCGGGCATTATTTTTTTGACCTGCAATTGTCGCAGGTCAAGAGTGTAAGGAAGGAGTTCGAGAGCATGTCTTCACCTAAGGCCGTCATCATGGATGACACCGCGATCAACCGCGCCATCACCCGCATTGCGCACGAGATCGTCGAGAAGAACGAGGGCGTTGAGGACCTCGCGCTTGTGGGTATCGTGACCCGCGGCGATTTGCTCGCAAAGAAACTCGTGGACGAGATCGAGCGTATCGAGGGGGTGCGCGTCCCGCTGGGAAGCCTCGACATCAGCTTCTACCGCGACGACTACCTCACCAACTTCGCTCCTGCGGTCCACGCCACGGACATCGCGTTCAACCTGGATGCCAAGCGCATCGTGCTCGTGGACGATATTCTCTACACCGGCCGCACCATCCGCGCCGCCCTCGACGCCATCATGGACCTGGGTCGCCCCAGCCGCGTCGAGCTCGCCGTCCTCGTTGACCGCGGCCATCGCGAGCTGCCCATCTGCCCCGACTTCGTGGGTAAGAACGTCCCGTCCTCTCACGAGGAGAACGTCCGTCTGTATCTTGAGGAGGTCGACGGCCGTTCCGCCGTCGAGATCTTCGACGTCGCGCCGGGTGGCCACGTTGGCTCCGCGCCGCTGGGAGGCGAGTAATCCGTGTTCAACAACCACAAGCACCTCATCGACATCTCCGAGTATTCCGATACCGAGCTCATGACCATCCTACAGACCGCCAGGGCGTTCTCCGAGGTCAACGAGCGCGCCATCAAGAAGGTCCCCACGCTTAAGGGCAAGACCATCGTTAACATGTTCAACGAGCCCTCTACGCGCACCCGCAGCTCCTTCGAGCTGGCCGAGAAGCGTCTTTCCGCGGACACGCTGAACTTTGGCGGCTCCTCCACCTCCACGGTGAAGGGCGAGAGCCTCATCGACACCGTCATGACGCTCGACGCCTATAAGATCGACTGCATCGTCGTGCGCGACAAGCACGCCGGTGCGCCTCACATCGTGAGCCAGGCGAGCCCTGCCGTCGTCATCGACGCCGGTGACGGCAAGCACGGCCACCCCACCCAGGCGCTGCTCGACCTGTACTCCATCTGGGAGCGCAAGGGAAGCTTCGACGGCCTCAAGGTGGGCGTCGTGGGCGATATCGGTCACTCCCGCGTGTGCGGCTCCCTCATCCCCGCGCTCAAGATCATGGGTGCCGAGGTCACGGCCGTGGGCCCCAACACCCTCATGCCGCCCCGTCCCGACATCCTGGGCGCCGACCATGTGTCGAACAGCCTCGACGATGTCCTTCCCGACCTGGACGTCGTCTACATGCTGCGCATCCAGCGTGAGCGTCTTGAGGGCGCCCCGTTCCCGAGCGAGCGCGAGTATCACCGCCTCTACGGTCTCACCAAGGCCCGCGAGGGTCTCATGAGGCCCGATGCGATCGTGTGCCACCCCGGCCCGATCAACCGTGGCGTCGAGTTCGACTCCTACATGCCCGACCATCCGGAGCGCTCCGTCATCCTCGACCAGGTGTACGCCGGTATCTGCGTGCGCATGGCTGCCCTGTATCTGCTGCTTGGAGGTGCCGATAATGGCCTTGCTTCTTAAGAATGCCCACGTCGTCGACCCTGCCGTCGAGCTTGACGGATGTGTAGACGTGCTCGTCGAGGGCGACAAGATCGCCGCTGTCGGCGAGAACCTCACGTGCGATGCTGCCGAAGTCATCGATCTTACCGGCAGGTATCTCGTCCCCGGTCTGGTGGACATGCACGTGCATCTGCGCGAGCCCGGCTTTGAGGCCAAGGGCGACATCGAGTCCGAGACCGCCGCTGCCGCGCACGGTGGCTTCACCGGCGTGTGCTCCATGCCCAACACCAAGCCCGTGACCGACAACGGCGTCGTGGTCGAGTACATCAAGTCCGTCGCCGCCGCCAAGGGCCACTGCCGCGTGTACCCCTCCGGTGCCATGACGAAGGGCCTCAAGGGCGAGATCATCTCCGAGATGGGCGATATGGTCGAGCACGGCTGCGTGGCCTTCACCGATGACGGCCATGGCGTCCAGGGCGCCGGCATGCTGCGCCGCGCCATGGATTACGGCCAGATGTTCGGCAAAGTCTTCATGAGCCATTGCCAGGACGAGGACCTCGTGGGCGATGGTCAGATCAACGAGGGCGCCGTCTCCACCCGTCTCGGCCTGCTCGGTTGGCCGGCGGAAGGCGAGGAGCTCCAGATCATGCGCGACATCATGATCGCCGAGCTCACCGGTGCCAAGCTGCACATCCAGCACATCTCCACCGCCAAGGGCCTGGATATGGTGCGCGCCGCCAAGGCCAAGGGTCTGCCCGTTACCTGCGAGGCTACCCCGCATCACCTGTTCCTCACTGAGGATGCCATCGACGGAACCTACAACACGTGCTTCAAGGTCAACCCGCCGCTGCGCACCGCCGCCGACGCCGAAGCCCTCATCGCGGGCGTCATCGACGGCACCGTGGATGCGATCGCGACCGACCACGCCCCGCATTCCGATTGGGAGAAGTCCCGCGAGTTCGAGCTCGCTCCGTTCGGCATGACCGGCCTCGAGACCGCGCTCAGCCTGGTGATCACCAACCTGGTCAAGACGGGCAAGATCACCTTCGCCCGCATGGTCGAGCTCATGGCTATCGAGCCCCGTAAGATCCTCGGGCTCGATCAGGTCACGATCGCCGAGGGCAGCGTCGCCGACCTCACCGTCTTCGATGCCGATGTCGCTTGGACCGTGTCTGAGGACGATTTCGTCAGCCACGCCAAGAATTCCGGATTCAAGGGCGCTGAGCTCACCGGTCGCGCCACGGATGTTTTCGTGGGTGGAAAGCGCACGCTCGCCAACGGCGTCGTTTGCTAAGATAGCTGTATCTGCATAGCGCGGCCCCTCGATTTGTCATTGCGGGGCCGCGCGTACATCTTGACCATGCACCGCATGGGGAGGGGAGCATATATGCCGAATCCTTCACCTGCGCGCATGCACGATTTCGAGGTCGTCACGAACGAGAAGATCGCCGATGGCATCTTCTCGCTCGTCATTTTGGCCCCGCGTCTCGCATCCGCGCTCAAGCCCGGCCAGTTCGTCAACGTTCGCGTGCCCGGCGATGCCAGCGAGCTGCTGCGCATTCCGCTGAGCTATGTCGCGGCTGATCCGCAGGCAGGTACGGTAGAAATCTGGTATGCCGTTGTGGGTAATGGAACGCAGCGCATGTCGGAGTGGAAGCCCGGCTTTAAGAGCGACCTTCTTGGCCCCGGGGGCCATGGCTGGTGCGTGCCCGAGGATGCCAGCCGGGTGCTCGTGGTGGGCGGCGGCATCGGCGTGCCGCCGGTGCTGTGCCTTGCGCGCGATCTCGCGGCGGCGGGTGTTGCCGTTGACGCCTGCGTGGGCGCGGCGACGGCCGACAAGCTCGTGGGCGTTGAAGACTTCGAGGCGCTGGGTTGCGGCACGGTTCGCGTTGCCACCGACGACGGTTCTGCCGGCAGCTGCGGCTTCTGCACCGATCCCGCTGCCGAGCTCTTGGCCGCCGGCGGGTACGACTACGTGGCCACATGCGGTCCCGGTGTCATGATGAGCAAGGTCGCCCAGGCGGCAGCGGATGCCGGCGTGTATTGCGAGGCGTCTCTCGAGCGCATGATGAGCTGCGGGTTTGGCGCCTGCAGCACGTGCAACGTCGAGACGACCTCCGGCATGCAAGGCGCCTGCATGTGCGGTCCCGTGTTCGATGCATCCAAGGTGGTGGTCTGGTGAGCCAGGTGAATATGGCCGTCGATTTCGGCGGCGTCAAGATGAAGAACCCCATTAACACCGCGTCGGGGACGTTCGGCCAGGGGTGGCAGTTCTCCGAGCTCATGGACGTGAGTCAGCTCGGCGCCATCACCACCAAGGGTTGTGCGGCGGAGCCCTGGCCGGGCAATCCCGCACCCCGCATGACCGAGGTCCGCGGCGGCATGATGAATTCCGTGGGCCTTCAGAATCCCGGCGTGGAGGCCTTCGCGCGCGATTACGGTCCATGGCTCGACGAACTCACGGGCAAGGGGACGCAGGTGATCTGCCAGGTTGCCGGTCACTCCACGGAAGAGTACGTCCGCGCCCTCGAGATGTTCGATGAGCTGTGCCCGTGGGCGGCTGGCTTTGAGATCAACGTGAGCTGCCCCAACATCGCAGCTGGCGGCGCCGCCTGCGGCTCGACCCCCGATGGCGCCGCGGAGGTCATGCGCGCGTGCCGTAAGGTGACCGATCGCCCCCTGTTCGTGAAGATGGCCCCCGTTCGCATTCCCGAGATCTCCCGGGCGCTCGAGGCGGAGGGAGCTGATGGCCTCACCGTCATCAACTCCATTCCCGGTATGGCGATCGATGTGCATACGCGCCGCTCCAAGCTCTCCAAGCCCACGGGTGGTTTGTCCGGTCCGCTGTGCCATCCCATCGCGGTGCGCATGGTGTGGGAGGCCGCCAATGCGGTCGATATTCCGGTCTGCGGCGTCGGTGGCGTCATGACCGGTGAGGATGCCGCCGAGTTCATCTTGGCCGGCGCTTGCTGCGTCTCGGTTGGCATGGCGAGCTTCGTCGAGCCAGACGCCTCTGTGCGCATCCTGCGCGAGCTCGAGGAGTGGGCGGAGAGCCAGGGCGTTCGTGATATCAACGAGCTGATCGGAGCCTTTGAATGCTAGAGGCGGACGCCCGCGACCGCGTTATCGTCGCCATCGACTGCGACCGTACCCGCGCCCTCGAGCTTGCCGATGCCCTGTCCGGGCACGCCAAGTGGCTCAAGGTGGGCATGACGCTCTTTTATGCCGAAGGTCCGCAAATCGTTCGCGAGTTCAATGAACGTGGGTTCAAGGTTTTCCTGGATCTTAAGTTCCACGACATCCCGCATCAGGTGCGCGGAGCCGCTCGTTCTGCCGCGCTCGCCGGTGCGAACCTGTTGTCCGTGCATGGTTTGGGTTCCGGTGCCATGCTCGCGGCCTGCCGCGAGGGGGCGGAGGAGGCTGCCGAGATTCGCGGTAGTCGTCCCAAGCTCGTTGCCATCACCGTGCTCACGAGTATGAACCAAGATGCCCTGACGCAGATCGGCGTCGATTCCCCTGTGGCCGATGAGGCCGCCCGTCTTGCGTCGCTCGCGCAGGCCAACGGCATCGACGGTATCGTCTGCTCTCCCATGGAGGCACGGGCAATGCGTGAGCTGTTGGGGCCGGATGCGCTCATCGTCACGCCCGGGGTCCGTCCCGCTGGTGCGGAGCTCGGCGACCAGTCCCGGGTTGCAACGCCCGCTCAGGCCATCGAGCGTGGTGCGAGCCATATCGTGGTGGGGCGTCCCATCACAGGGTCAGAGGACCCCGTTGCCGCATACGAGGCGATCGTCGAAGAGCTGGTACGGGGCGTGAAGTAATGATGGAGCGGGCACCGTGCCTGTCCAAACGGTGTCCGCATAGCCTTTAAACAGGCATTTCTCGGTTCTTTTCTCCGTTTTGCTTGCATTTCGCCAGTGCATGGACTACCCTAAGGAGCCGTTAAAGGTTCAAATGCGCACGTAAATGCCCATATTGGAATCTTAATTCGTATGAGTAACCCGTTATTGGAGGTACACATGGCGCTTCCTCAGCTCACCGATGAGCAGCGTAAGGCCGCTCTCGAGAAGGCCGCTGCCGCCCGTCACGCCCGTGCCGAGCTTCGCGAGAAGATCAAGAAGGGCGAGACCACGCTCGAGTCCGTTCTTAACTCCGACGACCCGATCGCCTCTCGCATGAAGGTCTCCACGCTCATCGAGTCCCTTCCTGGTTACGGCAAGGCCAAGGCCGCCAAGATCATGGACGAGCTGGGCATCTCCGCCACCCGTCGCGTCCAGGGCCTCGGCGTCCGTCAGCGCGAGCAGCTCATCGAGCAGCTCACCAAGTAAGTGGGTCTCATCGAGCCAAAGCTCTTTGTGATTTCCGGGCCGTCAGGCGCAGGGAAGGGTACGCTGGTCGCGCGCGTTCGCGAACAGATGCCTAATCTGGGTCTGACGGTTTCCGCTACCACGAGAGCTCCGCGCGCCGGCGAGGTGGACGGCGTGAATTACTATTTCCTGACCGACGATGAGTTCTCCGCGCGGATTGAGGCCGGCGAGTTCATCGAGTGGGCACAGGTGCACGATCATCGGTATGGCACGCTTGCCAGCGAGGTCGAACGCAATCTGGCCACCGGTCAGTCCCTCATCTTGGAGATCGACGTGCAGGGAGCGCTCGCCGTCAAAGAGCGGTTCCCCCATGCCGTCCTCATCTTCATCGAGCCCCCGTCGCTCGAGGTTCTGCGTGAGCGCTTGATCGGCCGTGGATCGGAAACGTCTGAGTCTCTCGAGCTTCGCCTGCATACCGCCGAGAGCGAGATGCATCTGCGTGATCGCTACGACGAAATCGTGGTGAACGATGACCTCGATCGCGCGACTGAGGAGCTCATTGCCGTACTGCATCGTCACGAAAGGAACTGATTCCAGTGTCTGTTGTGAAGCCCGCCATCGATGACTTACTGGAGAAGACCGACCACAACCGGTTCCTTCTCTCCGCTCTTGCGTCCCAGCGCGCAAGCGATATCAACAACATGTTGCGCGGCCAGCACAATCGTGTGCTCGCTGTTCAGGATACGGATGACCTGACCGTACTGCTCTCTGGCAAGGACACCATCTCCATGGCCATGGAGGAGATCGTCGATGGCACCATCTCCTATGACCACGCCCGCTATGAGGCCGCCCTTGGCCACATCGACCCGTCGGAAGCGTAGATGGCCAGCCGCGTTTGCCTGGTGCACTATCACGAGATAGGACTCAAAGGCAAGAACCGAGCTCGGTTCGAGCGCATCCTCATGGACTCGTGTAAGGCGGCTTTGGCCGCCTTTTCCGTTTCGTGCGTGACGCGCATTTCTGGGCATATCCTCATCACCTTCTCCACCAAGGGCGAGGCCGAGCGCGCCATGCCGCTGATCGCTCAGGTTCCGGGTGTCGCACGTTGCTCTCTCGCGTTTCATACCAACCGTGAGCCCTCCGAGTACTGTCGGGCGGCGATCGACGCGCTTGCAGAGTTCGGCCCGTTTGACACGTTCAAGGTTGCCGCTCGCCGATCGAACACCGATTACGGGCTCACGAGTATGGACCTCAACCGACAGGTGGGCGAGGCGCTTTGCCTCGCGTATCCCGAGAAGAAGGTCCAAATGCGCGAGCCCGATGCCACTGTCCACGTGCTGGTCGTTCAGGGCAGCGTCTATGTGTACGCCAAGAGCATGCGGGGTGTTGGCGGCCTGCCCCAGGGTAGTGCCGGCAAGGTCGTGACGCTGCTCTCCTCAGGTATCGATTCTCCAGTCGCCACATGGCAGCTCGCCCGTCGCGGCGCTGTTGTGGTGCCCATCCACTTCTCAGGTCGTCCACAGACCGCCGATACGAGCGAGTACCTCTGCCAGGACATCATCGAGCAGCTTGCACCTGCGGTGCAGATCGGTCGCATGTACGTGGTGCCTTTTGGCGACTGCCAGCGCGAGATTTCGCTTAAAACACCCTCAGACCTGCGCGTTATCATGTATCGCCGCGTCATGTACGCGGTGGCCGAGCGCATTGCGAAGATCGAGGGGGCAAAGGCGATTGTCACGGGCGAGTCGCTGGGACAGGTTGCCTCCCAGACGCTCGAGAACATCATGGCCGTAAACGAGATTGTGGACATTCCGGTTTTTCGTCCGCTCATCGGATCCGATAAGCAGGAGATCATCGAGCGCGCCAAGCAGATCGGAACGTACGAAATCTCCTGCCAGACGGCGCCCGATTGCTGCACCTTGTTCATGCCCCGTCGACCCGAGACGCATGCGAAGCTCGACGCCGTTCACGAGGCGTGGAACATGTTCGATCACGAGACGATGATCGATTACCTGGTTGAGCACGTTGAGTACGTTGATTTTACCGCTCCCGTCTACAAGCGTCCGCGCGCCATGCGTGAACGTCACGACGAGCTTGCGCCGCGCTTCGTCCGCTTGAAGACGGATGAGTCCGAAGACTTTGCAACGGAATGATTGCCGTGCTGCCGTAGGTAGGCTGATGCGAATGGGGTTGAGACGATATGGTCGTTTCGACCCCGTTCTGCTTTTGGAGCCATCCCTACCGAGATCGCGGGCCCTCCCTCCCTTGGTCCCATGTCCATCTCACCGCGAAGCCCTTGCCTTTTGCGGGCAGGAACCTTGCCTGACGTGTCAGTCGCGTGCCCGAGCCCTCAACAGAGCATTGAAGACTTTCTAAAAAACTCCCGAACTCATCGTACGGGCACTGCAACGATGGATGGGGGAGGTGGTGACATGGCTCAGGTTGAAAAGAAGCGTGTGGCCCTCGCAACGCGCGTCGCGCTGTACCTGCGTCAGAGACCGATCGCGTGCTTCACATTCGCACTGGCGACAGGACTGGTACTGGGGGCGGTCGGACTTGGGATTCTCTTTGCCGGGGGAGTCGCGAGAGATGGATTTGCCTCGGCTGATGGGGTTGAGATACGACGCGATGTCGACTCGGATAAAGGCACTGACATCGATTTTGGGGGCACAGATGAAACGGAGGCCGATGGAGCGGGAGCCGATGGGGAAACAGGGGACTCGCTCGACGCCATCATCGTTGATGTTGCCGGGGCGGTGACGGCACCAGGCGTCTTTGAACTCGAAGCGGGTGCGCGTGTGGGCGACGCGATCGCCGCCGCGGGGGGAGCTCTTGGCGAAGCTGATTTGTCGCGCGTGAATCGCGCGGCTAGGGTATCGGATGGACAGCAGATCTACATTCCGCGTGTTGGTGAGGAGCTGTCCGAGAGCGTGCTTGCGGGCGGATCTTCATTGGGAGGTGGCGCGTCGACGGGAGACGGAGATGCGGGTGGCTCCCTCGTGAACATCAATACAGCAGGCGAGGCGGAACTCGACGAGCTGCCGGGTGTTGGGCCCTCGACAGCGCGTTCAATCATAGAAGACCGCGACGCGAACGGACCCTTTGCCACCATCGAGGACCTTATGCGTGTGAGCGGCATAGGGGAGAAGAAGTTCGAAAAGCTTAAATCGGGCATCTGCGTGTGATGGCGATGCGCGGGGGTGTAGTTGAGAAGCCCGTACGTCCGTATATTCCGCCCACGGCCTTTTTGGCGATCGGGTCATGTGCATCCGCCGCATGCGTCATGCAGATAGGTTGGACGCGGCGGGCACAAGTGACGGTTGCGCCTTGGGGCGCCATCGGGGCGTTGGTCGTTCTTGGATGCGCGCTGGCACTGTTCGCATGGCGTTTCATAGCTCGTTGGGAGGGGACCGCTCATGGAGATGACGCGGGGTCATTTCCCGGTCGCTACGTGCGTCTTTCGCTGGTGTTTGCCGGCGTCGGGTGCGCGGTTGCTGCTGCGATCTCGGGCGTGGAGCTCGCCGGTTGGGAGCATCGCCTGCACATGGCGGGGTCTGCATCGGTAAGCGCCTGGCAGTTCATCACCATAGGAGACCCGAGTCTCGGCGAATACGGGGCATCCTCAACTGTCGAGTTGGTTGACTCCGGTATCCCTACCGGTGTTCGGCTAAGAGCGACCACGGGACGCACCATCGAATCCGGTGCGGCGCTTAGGGTTGTCGGGCACATCGAGCGGTTGGAAGAAGGTGATTGGGCACGCGGGAGGTTCATGAGGGGCGAGGTGGGAGTTCTCGATGTCGCCAAGGTTTTGGAAGTGGAAGAGAATGCGTCTAGCTCGCCCGTCGCTGTGGCGCGCACCGTTGCGCTTTCCATCCTTGATTCAGCGTGCGGTCCATCCCGGGCCTTGCTGGCTGGTGCGGTTTGCGGGCGCGTGACGGAGCTCGCGCGGGAAGACGCGTACGATGCGTTCTCTCGCTGTGGCCTCACGCACCTTGTCGCCGTGTCTGGGAGTCATCTGGCTTACATATCCGCGATGCTTGAGATGCTGCTGCGGCGCTTACGCTGCGGGCGCGCGGCAAAAAGTGCGGCGCTTCTGGTAGTCATGGCGCTGTACGTGATGTTCACCGGGGGTGCGCCCTCTGCGCTCCGGTCGGTCTCGATGGTCGGTCTGGCTACGGCAGCAATCCTCGGTGGGCGTCGATCGCACGCCCCCTCTGCCCTCGCTCTCACGGTGACGGCCCTCGTCTGGCTCAATCCGGGAGTTGTGTACGATCTTGGGTTCCAGCTTTCGGCGCTCAGCGTCTTGTTCATTGGGGTGCTTGGCCGGTATGTCTCGTATGCCCTCGCGTGCCTTCGGCTGCCGACCGCAATTGCCGAGCCGCTCTCCCTCTCTCTTGTCGCACAGTGGGCGACACTCCCTGTAACCTTGCCGGTGTTCGGTGAGGTGTCGCTCGTCGCGCCATTGGCGAATCTCGTTGTGGGGCCGGTAATGACGGGGCTGCTGATGGCGGGGCTTGGGGCGACGGCAGTCGGGGAGGTGGTGTATGGCGTGGGTGTGCTTGCGGACGTGCCAGAGGCGTTGATCGATCGTGTTGCCGATGCGGTCTTGTGGCTGCCCGACGCCCTGGCGCAGCTCGCTATCTTTCTCGCGCGGCTCTTGGCCGCCGTTCCCTATGCATCGATGACGGTCGTCGTTCCTTGGTGGTTGCCGGTACTTGCATATGGTGCGGCGATTGTGGTCTATGTGAGGTGGCGCGATGTCTCGGCGCGTCGAGTCTCGTGCATCATCGGTTTGCCGCCGTTGCTGCTCGTGGCGCATATCCTGCGATGGTCGATGTTCGCCCCGGCACAGGTCGCGATTCTTGACGTGGGACAAGCCGATGCCATTCTCATTCGCGATGGCTCGAGGACCATGTTGGTCGATGCGGGCGTCGACAATGCCGTCGTAGAGGCGCTCGCGCGAAACAACGTGTACGCGCTGGACGCGGTGGTCGTGACACATTGGGATCGCGATCACTGGGGCGGTCTCCCCGATGTGCTCGATGCCATGCCGGTCGGCCAAATCGTCGTTGCCTGCGGCGCATCTGCGCATGCGCCTTCCGAGCTCTCAAGCGTCTCTCAAGAGATTGTCGAGGTGCAAGCAGGCGATGTAATCCGTGTGGGGGAGTTCGCCTGTAGGGTTGTATGGCCCCAGGGTTTGGTCTCTGGTGAGGAAAACGCCGACTCCCTCTGCTTGGACGTATCGTATGGCAATGGTGAGGGGGCGAGTCTGGACATGCTTCTTACGGGTGATACGGAACAAGATGAGCTTGCGGAATACGCGGATGAGGCGGGGGATATCGACGTGCTCAAAGTGGGTCATCATGGTTCAGAGATCGCTGTTGCCGAGAAGCCGCTTGAGCTGCTGGATCCCGAACTCGCTGTGGCGAGTGCGGGCGAGGGGAATTCCTACGACCATCCCGATCCGGTGTGCGTGTCACTGCTCGAACGAGCCGGTGCGCGTTTTCTGTGTACCAAGGACGTGGGCGATGTGATCATTCGTCCGGGAAAGACGGGTCCTGTCGTTAAGACCCAGGGGATTCAATGACGGGAACGAGGAAGGTGAAGGGCCGGAATGCCGGTATTCGGTATCCGAGGAACTCTTCAAGGTCCGCATCGGGGTATAGTTGATGAAATTCTTCGCCCGTCAGGGATACAGCGCCTGACGTGTCGTTTCGAAAGGGGTGCGTATGGCCGGGCAAGGGCTGTTGCCAGGATATTTGATCGTGGGATCCGACGAACTCAAGAGCTCGCGTGCCGTCGAGCGTATGCGTGCTCGCCTGGAGAAGTCGGGCATGGTCGAGTTCAACCTTGATGAGCGCGATATGACCAAAGACCCGCAGATCGACGATATCGTCGCCTCCCTCAATACCTTTCCCATGGGGGCTGAGTTCCGATTGGTCATTCTGACCAACTGCGACAAGCTCCCTAAGGCGATGAGCGAGCCCCTTGTCGAGTATTTTGCCAATCCGTCCCCGACGACCGTGTGCCTGGTGGTGGCCACCTCTCTTGCCAAGAACACGCGTTTGTATAAGGCGATCAAGAAGCTTGGCGATAAAGCGATTATCGACTGTGCGCCCAAAAAGACATGGGAGATGCCACCCCAGGTGGTCAAGATGGCAGCAGCTCATGGGAAGGCGATGGGCCTTCCCGCCGCCGAGGCGCTGGTTGCGCGCTCGGGAGAGAACACCAGGATGCTTGACAACGAGCTCAAGAAGCTCGCGTCCATGGTCACAGGGTCCGAGATAACGCTTGCCGATATTGAACGACACGTTATGCGGACCGCCGAGGTCAAGCCCTGGGAGTTCTTAAACGCCGTTGCCGCGCGAGACCTTGTGCGTTCGCTGGAGTTGCTCAAACTCCAGCCGGCAAAGAGCGAGGTCAGGCTGTGGTCCTTGCTCGTCACACGTCTGCGCGAATTGATCATTGCGAAGTCCCTCGACACCCGAGGGCAGGGGAGCCAGCTTGCCACCACGTTGGGCGTCCAGGGTTGGCAGGTTAAGAACCACCTTTCGTGGGCGCGACGCTGGCGCATGGACGAGCTGCTCGAGGCCTTGTCCCAGGCGATCGAGGTCGAGCTTGCGCTCAAGGGTTCGCGCGACAGCGAGCTGGCGTTACGTATGTGGGTCATCTCCATGACCAGTCGCTAACTTCAGGGCTCGGGATGCCAAACTGGTCCGACGAGTTATCGTTGCATGTGCGGCCCTCGTCATGGGCAGTTGATAGGTGCAGACTTGGGAAATGGCAAGTGGCCCCGGCGGCTCGCACGGATCGCATATGAGCGTACGGGCTCGCATCTTACTTGTGAATTCCGCAAGTAACCTGCACAATTACGCAATGCGGCTTGCGCCGCGGCTGGACCGCGTGTAAAATACTCGCCCGTATGACCTCAACAACCGTGTCTCAGAGGCCGGATAGTAAGACCTTGTAAGTACCCGAAAGGAACCGAACCCGATGGCAAACATCAAGTCCCAGAAGAAGCGCATCCGCACCAACGAGATCGCTCGCGTCCGTAACAAGGCGATCCGCTCCGAGCTCAAGACCGTGATCAAGCACGTTAAGACCGCCGTCGAGGCTGGCGACAAGGCTGCTGCCCAGGCTGCTGCCACGACCGCCTACCGTAAGCTCGACAAGGCCGTTGCCAAGGGCGTTATCCACAAGAATCAGGCCGCCAACCGCAAGTCCGGCGTCCAGAACCTCGTGAACAGCCTCTAGGTCTTCGCGAACAATACGCTTTGCAACGGGCCCCGTTCTCACGGGGCCCGTTTTTTGCCGCGACTCGCTTTCGGGACGTGCTGGCGCGTGTCGGGGCACGGGCTTGAGCTTCGGACACTCTTCACGCGGTGTTTGGTAGCACAACTCGACAAAACTTCATGAAATGGGCGTGCGGCAGAAATCTTG
>NZ_DAWDUX010000001.1:129834-133881 GCF_052346665.1 Collinsella sp. | reverse complement strand
CAAGATTTCTGCCGCACGCCCATTTCATGAAGTTTTGTCGAGTTGTGCTACCAAATCAACCCGGCACCAATCAGGAGCGGGTTCCCACAGTGCCCGAGGTTGCCGCGAAAGAAGAGGGCGCACGCCTTGCGTGCGGCGCCCGACGATTGAACGGCAAGATCGGTCCCGCAAAGCCGCGCGGGTTTCCCAGGCGCCGCAGATTCGCCCGAGGGCGAGGGCGCGGTGTACGAAGGTACACAAGCTATCGCACTCGGGCGAAGGTGCGGTGCCTGGGGAAGCCGCCTAGAGCTCGGTGACCTCGACGGCGTTGTAAACTTCGTCCCAGCGCTCGATGACCAGGTGGCCGGTCTGCGGGTCCATGGCGTTCAGCTTGCCGCAGGTGTTGGCCGTCTTGAGCACGGTCACGTCGTCGGCGCCGGCGGCGATGGCGTGCGCGAAGCCGGCAATGGTGGAGTCGCCGGAGCCGGTGGCGTTCACGGCCGGGATCGGCGGGGTGACGGCGCGGTAGATCTTGTCGCCGTGGAAGGCGAAGGAGCCCGCGGCGCCCATGGACACGACGACCCACGGGATGCCGGCGAAGCGGGCGTCGGCCTTGAGCGCGGCGGCCAGGTCAGCCACCTGCTCGGGCGTGTACGACGTGCCGAGCAGCGCGTTGATCTCGGTGAGGTTGGGCTTGACGAGCGTGGGCTTGACCTCGGCCTCGAGGGCGGCGTCGAGAGAGGCGCCGGAGGTGTCGAGCAGCACCGGGACGCCGTGCTCGGCGGCCTGGGCGACCATGCCGGCGTAGAAGTCCGCGGGGACGCCCTTGGGCAGGGAGCCGGAGATGGTCACGCAGTCGGCCTTGGCGACGAGCTCGGCGAACTTGGCGGAGAAGGCAGCGAGCTCCTCAGGCGAGATCTCGGGGCCGCTCTCGAGCAGCTCGGTCTGATTGCCCTCATGCAGGATGTTCAGGCAGATGCGGGTCTCGCCGGCGATGGGCGTGAAGTCGTGCTTGATGCCGTCGGCATCCATGAGGGAGCCCATGTAGGCGCCCATGTGGCCACCGAGCAGGCCGGTCGCCACGACGTCATCGCCGAGCTGGCACAGGACGCGGCTCACGTTCAGGCCCTTGCCGCCCGCGGTCTTCTTGGGGGAGACGCGGTTGACGTCGTCGATGACCAGCTTGTCGAGCTGATACGCGGTGTCGATTGCGGGGTTCATGGTTACGGTCAGAATCATGTTCACTCCTTTTCTCGGGGCCAACCCACAGGCCCCGGTTCTACACAGTGCCTCCGGCACGCCGCGAGGCCCAGTCGCGCCTCGCCGCCCGTCGGATGAAGCCGATCGCTAGAGGATCTCGATCGAGAAGGCGCGCTTGACGGTTTCGCCCGGCTTGGCGGTCAGGCAGCCGCGCTTGTCCTCGAACACATCGTCCTCGTCGGAGCAGGTGGACAGGCCGCCCCACGGCTCGATGGCGACGAAATCGCCCTCGGGCTTGCTCCAGATGATGAGGTAGGGGAAGTCCGGAAAAGACACACGAAGGCCCTTCTCCTCCCCCTTCTTCACAAGGTCGACCGTACGGCTGTTGAGGACGTCGAAGATCGTCTCAGCGAAGTCAAAGAGCTCGTGGGTGAGCGGCAGTGTGCGGCCGATCATCGGGTTGGCGCTCCTGTTCTCCACGTCGATGAGGCCGGTGGACGGGACGGCGGTGCACAGGGTCGCGGCCTCGTCGGCATCGAAACGCAGCTCGTAGTCGGAGTAGCCCTCGCCCTCATCGAGCGGGCAGGCGAACCCGGGGTGGCCGCCGATAAAGAACGGCATGTCCTCGTCGCCCTCGTTGGTGACCTCGTAGCTCACCTGCAGCTTTGCGCCGTCGAGCGCATAGCGGGCGACCAACGCGAACGGGAACGGGAACTGCTCGAGCAGCTCGGGGTGCTCGGCGCTCGAGAGCTTGAACGCGATCTGGCCCTCGCCCTGCTCGGCGAGCTCCCACTCCTGCTTGCGGGCAAAACCGTGACGGCCCAGCTTGACCTGCTTGCCCGAGCGGGTCTGGGCAGCGTCATCGCGCAGACCGCCGCAGATGGGGAAGCACACGGGAGCCTGCCCGCTCCACACCGCGGGATCGCCCTGCCACAGATACTCACGCCCCTGCGAGAACAGGGAGGTGAAGGAGCCGCCGGCGGTGGTGAAGCCCACGCGCAGGGTGCCGTTGTCCAATACGAAGTCGGCCATGGCCCTCTCCTCTCCGCACGATACAGCGTGCGAAAACAAAGAAATACGTGCAATTGTATGCAGCTCGATTGTACCGCGCCGACGACCCCGCCCGCCTTCGCCTTCGACGCCGAATGCGGGCGAGCAGCGGGGCAAAGCAAACCAAAGCAAAGCCCGCGCCCCCTGACGGGACGCGGGCGCAATCGCTCGCTTCGCGAAAGACGGGGCTCGGCCCCAAGGGTCCGGATCGAGATGGACGCACCCCCATCACGGACGCGATATGGTCGCGGCTATATCGCGCGCAGGCTAGTCGTGGTACTCGCCGCGGTCCCACTTCTCGATGAACTCGTCGAAGAAGTGCGGGTCGGCCTGGGCCTCGGCGTCGGCCTTGTTCACGGCATCGATCTTGGCCACGAGGGCGTCGCGCTCGGGGGTCGGCTCGTACTCGGCCTCGAGGAACGCGAGCATGATGTCGGCCATGAGGAACTCGCCGGTGATCTTGCCGCCGAAGCCGACCACGTTGGCGTTGAGCTCGCGGCGGGCGTAGAGGGCGCTCGTCATGTCGCGGACCAGGGCGCAGCGCGCGCCGGGCACCTTGTTGACGGAGTTGGTGATGCCGATGCCGGTGCCGCAGAGGACCACGCCGAGGTCGGCCCTGCCGGAGGCCACGGCCTCGCCCACGGCCTTGCCGTAGATCGGGTAGTGGGTGCGGGTGTGGCTGTAGGTGCCGCAGTCGAGGACCTCGTAGCCGGCCTCCTCCAGGCGGTCGTGCAGGTACGTCTTCTCGTCGGTGACGATGTGGTCGCAGCCGAGTGCGATGATCTTCTTGGTCATGATTCGTTCCCCCTAGGCCATCTTGTTGAGCATGTCGACGCGCACCTGGTGACGACCGGCGGCGTAATCGGCCTTGAGGAACTCGCGGGCGATCTTCTTGGCGACCTCGGAGCCCACCACGGCGGAGCCCAGGCAGACGATGCGGGAGTTGTTGTGCTCGCGGGTCATGTAGGCGCTGCGCTCGTCGGAGATGTTGGCGGCGACCATGCCCTTGACGCGGGTCGCGGCCATGTAGCTGCCCACGCCGTACGCGTCGAAGCAGAGGCCCTGCGAGCCCTCGTTCTCCATCAGGTCGGCGGCGACGGCGGTGGCGGAATCGACAAAGTCCGCGGCGGGCTCGACGGAAAGGTCGACCACCTCGTGGCCGTCCTCGAGCAGCGTCTCCTTGATGAGCTCCTTGAGCGGCATGCCTGCCGCGTCAGAACCGATGACAACTCTCATGCTGTCCTCCTTTACGTGCGCGCACCCGATATGCGCGCTTGGTTACCTTGCCCAGACACCGACGCCGTCCACAAAGAAGCTAGCAGATCATCTTGGTGAATTCCTCGACCTGCCGGCGCTTCTCGTCCGCAATCGAACCTTCGCAGATGAGCGCGTCGATGTTTGAAAGCCTGTAGAACGTGTAGAAGTCCCGCTGGCCGATCTTGCTTGAATCCGCCACAAGATACCTGGTATCTGCCTGGTCGAACGCGAGCTGTTGGAAGCGCCCCTCGTCCATATTGGAGGTGGAGACCGCGTCAAAGCAGATGCCGTTGGCGCCTATAAAGGCGACGTCTATGCCCAGAGTCGAGATGGCGTCCTCCGCCACGGGACCCACAAACGCGGTGGTGCGCCTGCGGTACGTTCCGCCGATGAAGCAGAGCTCATAGGCCTCGTTGGGTTCCAGCAGGGTGAAGATGGACTGCGAGTTGGTGATGATGCGCAGGTGACACGAGGGCAACAGCGGAACCATCTGCTCGATGGTGGTTCCCGTGCCCAGGAAGATAGTCGAATCCTCCTCGACCAAGCCCGCTGCCGTACGCG
>NZ_DAWDUX010000001.1:112000-129824 GCF_052346665.1 Collinsella sp. | reverse complement strand
ATCTTCTCGCTCGCATGGCGGGCGCGTTTCTCGATATGGCTGTACTCGTGGCGGATCATCGAGCGGCGCTGCGAAGACGCGCTACGGGCTCCCCCGTGGACGCGAATCACCTCGCCGGCGCCCGCCAGTTCCTCCAAATCGCGGCGAACAGTCATGTCCGACACACCAAGGGCGTCCACGATCTCCTTGACGGAAACGGTGCCCTGGCTCTCGATAAGGCGCATGAGCCTATCCTGTCGTTCAGCTTTGATCACCACGTCCTCCTTTCACAGTTTCCAACATAATCAAACATCTTTCAACATGCAAGAACTTTTCTAAAGATGCATTCAATATAAATTGAACACCATTGTTTTCCTACTGTTTTACCGTTTGTCGATCTTTTTCTACCGTTTACGGTGTTTTATTACGAGAATATCTGTTTGCTTTTGTTGAAATGTTATTGTGCCGCTAGCCCGGATATTCCAGTCCACTGTGTGCGTGTCAGATCATTTGGGCACGTGCTCATTCCCTATGGAGGAACCATGGCAACTAAAGAAGAAATCTCGATGATTGGTTTTGAGATCGTCGCATATGCCGGAGATGCCCAGACCGACCTTATCGCCGCTTGCGAAAAGGCAGGCAAGGGCGACATCGAAGGTGCGCGCGCCCTTCACGAGTCCGCAAAGCAGGCGCTGATCGACGCCCATGACGTCCAGACCAAGCTTCTTTCCCAGGAGGCAGGCGGCGGCGAAATGGACGTGACCTTCATCATGGTACACGCGCAGGACACGCTGATGACCACCATGCTACTTGAGAAGCAGACCAAGTTCACCATCGACGCGTACGAGCGCATCGGCCAGCTGGAGGCAAAGCTCGCCTAAAGAGCCGCCTAAAGAGGCCCTACAAGAACCATCCGCGACAGCTTGTTCCCCCGGGTGCGGCATTCCCCCTCTTGCCGTACCCTTTCTACGTTCACCTGCCGCATAAAAAGACGGAGCCAAAAAGCGCGCTCGCGCCCGGCTCCGTCTTGCTATCTAGATAGAGGCAAAAGGCCCGCGCTACCTAAGGTCGCGGACCGACCCCCGCTCAACCAGGTGCCCCGGGAACAGCTTGTGGTTGCATCCGTCCGCCATGCGCTCCGGAATCACCAGCTTGCCAATTGCCCACTCAGCGATTGCCGAGTTGTCAAAGTGAAGCGACGTCAATTGGCAGTTGGGGACAAAGGCGGACGAGATATCATCCGCGCCAATCATGCTCACGTCCCCCGGAACCGAAAGGCCCGCATCGGACAGCGCGCACATGCAGCCATAAGCCATCGCATCATCGGATGCAAACACAGCAGTGCAGGCACCGCTGCGCACCTTATCGGCCAACAACGTTCCCGCCGCATATCCGCTTTCTGGGCTCCAATCACCCGCGATAACCTGCGGCGGCTCAATCCCGTGATCAAGCATGGCAGACCGCCAGCCACTCTCGCGCGCGACGCCTGCGAGCGATCTCGAAGGGCCGCTGATGTGCCAAATCTTTGTGTGACCGTGCTCAACCAGGTAATCCACCACCGCGCGGGCGCTCGCCTCCTGGTCGGAATCAACGGTAGGGCACGCAGGGTGATCATGCATAGAAATGATCACTTCGGGAAGGCCCGCCCGGGGCACAAACGTGTCAAAGTCCTCCGGCGTGCGGTTGAGCACGTATATCATGCCGTCGATCGACAGGCTCGACATGCGGTCCGCCGCCTGCCCCAGGCTCAAGGGCTCCTCGCGATCCATCTTTAGCAGCGCTATGGTGTAACCCTGCGCCGCAGCGGCGTCAACAAACATCTCAAGGCGATCGCGATTGCCCGTCTCGGAGATATTGCCCATGGCGATACCCAGGGCCATGTAGCGACCACGCCGCAGCGCTCGCCCTGCATTGCTTGGACGATACCCCAGCTCGGCAATCGCCCGCCTTACCTTCTCCTTTGTAGCGGGGCGCACCGCAGGAGAATCATGCACGGTGCGTGAAACGGTCTGTTCAGACACACCCGCAAGACGTGCGACGTCCTTTATCGATGCGGGCTTTCCATCAGCCATTACTTCCACCTTCCCCTTAACATGCACACCTTTTGAACATACTGGATAATCCGCTCACCGTATAAAAAGAACCGCTCAGCCTAAAAAGAAACCAGCATTCCAATTCAAAATGTTAACGTCATCATTGTAATGTTGACGTCGCCATTTTGGATTACAGGCTCCTTGCAGCCACCGCGGCAAAACATGTTGATTGTCGGTGGGCACGCATAAGAGGAATCATTACCGGGTTTTTTTCCTCTTATCGTAAACAGCGATCAATTGCCAAGCCGCAACGCAACAGCTCCTGTAACCCTGGCACAGAACAGAGCACTGGTTTAGCGTCCTCCTGAAAGGAGAGGGAAATGGAACAACTCATTGCGACCATTGAGAAGGGCAAGCCGTTTTTTAACGCCATTGCCCGCAACAAGTACCTCAAGGCGATTCGTGATGGCTTCATCTCGGTTATCCCCATCATCATTTTCTCCAGCATCTTCATCCTGGTAGATGCCGTACCCAACGTCTGGGGCTTCTACTGGCCTGCAGAGATCGACGCCATCCTCATGAAGGCCTATAACTACTCCATGGGCATCCTGGCACTCGGCGCCGCCGCCACCACGGCCAAGCACTTCTGCGACGCGCAGAACCGCGACATGCCCAAGAACAACCAGATCAACTTCCTCTCGGTCATGATCGCCTCCGTCATCGGCTTCCTGCTCCTTTCCAGCGACGCCATCAACGTAGAGGTTGATTCCACCTCTTACTCCGGCTTCGCCAACGGCTTCCTTGGATCAAAGGGCCTGCTTACCGCCTTTATCTCGGCATTTGTGGTAGGCATTGTCTACAAGTTCTTCGTGTCTCGCAACATCACCATCAAGCTGCCCGACCAGGTTCCGCCCAACATCTCCCAGACGTTCAAGGACCTCATCCCCTTCTCCGTCTCCATTTCCATCTTCTGGCTCTTCGACCTTATCTTCCGCAGCGCGTTTGGCTTCTGCTTCGCCCAGGGCGTCATCCAGGTCTTCCAGCCCCTGTTCTCCGCAGCCGATAGCTACGTAGGCCTCGCCATCATCTACGGCGCCATGAGCCTGTTCTGGTTCGTCGGCGTTCACGGCCCGTCCATCGTCGAGCCCGCCATCTCCGCTGCCCTTGTCGCCAACATGTCCGCCAACCTCACTGCTTACCAGGCAGGCGAGCAGGCAACCCACGTACTCTCCCTTTCTTCCCAGTACTTCGTCGTCTGCCTTGGCGGCACCGGCGCTACCCTGGTCATCTGCTTCATGTTCGCCTTCCTCGCCAAGTCCAAAGAGATGAAGGCGATTGGACGCGCCTCCATGATCCCCACGCTCTTCAACGTCAACGAGCCGTTCCTGTTCGGCGCCCCCATGGTCTTGAACCCCATCTTCTTTGTCCCCTTTGTCTTCGCCCCCATCTGCAACATCTGGGCTCTTAAGATCTTTGTCGACCTCATCGGCATGGACGGATTCCTCTACACGCTTCCCTGGACGGTCCCCGGCCCCGTCGGCATCATCATGGGCCTTGGCTTCCAGCCCCTCGCGTTCGTGTTCCTCGCCGCTGTGCTCGCCATCGACTTCTTGGTCTACTATCCCTTCTTCAAGGTCTATGATCGCGAGAAGTGCGAGGAAGAGGCCGCCATGCTCGAGGAAGAACTCGCTGCAAAGGCAGCCGCCAAGGGCGACGCCATGACCGCAGCCTTCCAGGGCAAGATCAACGCTTCTTCTGTTGCGGACGATGACTCCAAGACTCAGGCCGCAGCCGCAGATTCCAACGACCTTGCAAAGCTCAACGGTCGCCGCGTGCTGGTGCTTTGCCAGGGCGGCGGTACCTCCGGCCTGCTGGCAAACGCCCTTGCCAAGGCAGCAAAAGAGCACGGTATCGACCTTGAAACCGGTGCGGACGCCTACGGCAACCACGTCGATATGATGAAGGACTTCGACCTGGTTATCCTCGCCCCGCAAGCAGCCTCCTACTTTGACGACCTCAAGGCAGACTGCGACCGCATGGGCCTTGCCTGCTGCGTCACCCGTGGCAAGCAGTACATCGACCTCACCCGCGACGGAGAAGCCTCCCTGCGCTTTGTGGCCGAACAGCTCAACCTGTAATCAAACCATCGCGCAAGCGTATCGCCCGGCCGTCGTCCCCACAATCGACGGCCGGGCACTTCCCTACATCAAGCAAGAAAAAGGATCACATCATGAGCTCCAATCAGTTCCCCGCCAACTTTGTATTCGGAGGCGCCACGGCAGCCTATCAGGTCGAGGGCGAAACCCAAACGCACGGCAAAGGAAAGGTCGCTTGGGACGACTTCCTCAAGGAGCAAGGCCGCTTCTCCCCCGACCCCGCAAGCGACTTCTACAACCAGTACCCGCGCGACCTTGAGCTTTGCGAGCGCTTTGGCATGAACGGCATCCGCCTCTCCATCGCCTGGAGCCGCATCTTCCCCACCGGAACCGGCGAGGTCAATCCCGAGGGCGTCCAGTACTACCATGACCTCTTCAAGTGCTGCCGAGCGCACGGCGTCGAGCCCTACGTCACGCTCCACCACTTCGACACGCCCCTCACCCTGTTCGAAAAGGGCGATTTCCTCAACCGCGAAACCATCGATGCATTTGTTGACTACGCCACGTTCTGCTTTAAGGAGTTCGCGGACGACGTCACCTACTGGTTCACGTTCAACGAGATCTGGGCGGACGCCACCAACACCTACATCGAGGGCACTTTCCCCGGCGGCGAAAAGGCCAACCTGGCCAAATGCTTCCAGTGCGAGCACAACATGATGCTCGCCCACGCCCGTGCCGTCCTCGCGTTCAAGCGCGGCGGGTTCTCTGGCAAGGTCGGCGTTATCCAGTCGCTTGAGTACAAGTATCCTTTGGACGAGAATTCCGCCGCAGACATCAACGCTGCTAAAAACGAGGACGTGCTGCAAAACCAGTTCCTTCTCGACGCCACCTTTAGGGGCGACTACGCCGCGGATACGCTCGAGGTTGCCAGCCGCCTTGCCGCAGTTTCCGGCGGCAGCATCGAGATTCGCGAGGATGATCTTGCCGTCATGCGCGAGGCTGCAGCACTCAACGATTATCTGGGCGTCAACTACTACCAAAGCCGCTTCCTGCGCGCCTACGAAGGCGAAAACGATCTTCACCACAACGGCACGGGCGAAAAGGGAACGGACCGCTTCCGCTTGGCGGGCGTGGGCGAGCGCGTAAACAAGCCCGGCATTCCCACCACGGATTGGGACTGGATCATCTATCCGGAGGGCCTCTTTGACCTCTTGGTCCGCATTCGCCTGCAGTACCCCAACTACAAGGAGATCTTTATCACCGAGAACGGCATGGGCTATAAAGACCCCTTTGTCGATGGTTTTGTGGACGATGCACCCCGTATCGATTACGTTGAGAAGCATCTCGCTGCGGTACTGCGCGCCATCGAGGCGGGCGTCAACGTAGGCGGCTACTTTATGTGGAGCCTGCAGGACCAGTTCAGCTGGACCAACGGCTACAACAAGCGCTATGGATTCTTCTACGTTGATTACGAGACCCAGGAGCGCACGCCCAAGGCCAGCGCTTACTGGTTCAAGCGCGTCGCGCAGACCCGCTGCCTGTAGGTCCGTCTGTCACCACGCCGCGGCAGCTGCCGTACCCGCCGCCGCGGACGCCGTCACCATAGTTGCCACAGCTGCCTCACCAACCGCCGCGCCAAGCACAAGCCCTGTTCCAGCCATCTGGAACAGGGCTTTTTCTCAACCTTTTTGCCGCTCCCCATTCAGCGGCCCTCCGGCTCCGGCTCTCAATTTCACGAGACGGGCTTTTGAACGCTTTTTTCCGCCTCAGCCTTCAAAAAAACGTTCAAAAGCCCGTCTCGTCATTCTCCTACTATTTCGATGCGTTGATCCAAGCCGAAAAAGCCGCCTCGGACGTCGCCAACGCAGTAAGACGTAGCGAAACGTAGCAAAACGCCGCACAACGCCACACAGCACCGCAAATACCTAGCGAGCGTCCGACACGGTGCTGCGCTCGACCAGCTCGCCCGGCAGACGCACCGCCTCGACCTTAGATTCTCTCGATAGCTGGGAGAAGAAGTAGTCGAACGTCTTTCGGCCACGCTCGCGCATGTCGAAGCGCACCGTGGTCAGGTCATTGTGGGGCACCATGCCCTGCATGGAATCGTCCACGCCTATAACACTCACGTCTTCCGGCACACGCCTGCCATGGGCGCGCAGCGCCATGATGGCACCCATGGCCATTTGATCGTTGGCAACGTAGAGCGCCGTCATCTCAGCGTCTTGGACGAGCTTTTCGCCAAGCTCGTAACCGCTGTCCGCAGTCCAATCCCCGTGTAAGGGCTCAACGACTTCGAGCCCCGCGCGCTCCAGCGAGTCTCGCCAACCGCGCGTCCTGAAATCCGCCGTGATCGAGTCTTTGGGGCCGGCCAGGTGCCTGATCTGCGTATGGCCGCGCGAGCGAAGATGGTCGACCACAAGCTGCGAGCACCCGTATTGATCGGAGTCGATAGTGGTGCAGCGCGGGTGCTCCTTCATGGAGATGATGATGGTGGGCAGGCCGTTGAGCGGCTCGAACTCGTCAAAATCCTCGATAGTCCTGTTGGTGTTGAACACCATGCCGTCCACGGGGAGCTCCGCCAGGCGACGCACGGTGTCCCGCAGGCGCACGGACTCGCTCTCATCAAACTCGATCAAGGTGACGGCGTAACCGTACTCGCGGGCGGCGGACATAAGCCCCTCCAGCGTAGCTACGTTACCCGTATGGGTGATATCGAACATGCACAGGCCGATGCAGCCGTACTTGCCGCCGCGCAGCGACCTGCCGGCAAAGCTGGGGTAGAAGCCAAGCTGGTCCATGGCATCCATAACGCGCCTTCGGGTCTCCTCGACCACGCACGCCTGCCCGTTGACCACGCGCGACACCGTCTGTCGGGAGACGCCGGCAAGCTTGGCGACGTCCGCCATGGACACCGCCCTGCCAGGCTTGTGGACTGAGGAACCTGCCGCCGTCATCTTGTTATCCCGTTCCATCCAACGGCTCCCCTCGCACTGCGCATGCTCTCAGATTGATGCTCGAATTGCTGTTCAAACTGCTGTTCTGGTAAATGTAGCATCAACTGAGCGTAAGCTGAAGAGCACGTGCGCATTGAACGAAGGCTATCGCCTTTTCCGCGCACCTCTGCCTGCATCTATCCCACCGCTTGCCGCCGATAATCGACCGCTCGCATCCCTCTACCCCCAACGCCCCTTGCACTGCCATCAACTCATGTTAACGTGCTCATTGTAGAAATGAGCACGTGCTCATAACGAGTATCATCCGGGCACAACATACTCGTAAGCAGCGCAAGCTCGCCCTAGCAGCCATCTCTACTAGCACGTTTAGTGGCTGCAAAAGCAAACCCATGCAAACGGAGGGTCCATGGAAAAGCTCATAGCGCTCATCGAGAAAGGCAAACCTTTCTTCAACGCCATCGCGCGCAACAAGTACCTCAAAGCAATCCGCGACGGCTTCATCTCCGTCATGCCCATCATCATCGTCTCCAGCATCTTTCTTTTGGTCAGCGCCGTCCCCAATGTCTGGGGCTTCTACTGGCCGGCAGAGATCAACGATGTTCTCATGAAGGCCTACAACTACTCCATGGGCATCGTCGGCATCTGCGCAGCGGCCACCACGGCCAAGCACTTCTGCGATGCGCAGAATCGCGACCTGCCCAAGAACAACCAGATCAACTTCATCTCGGTCATGATTGCATCGCTCATCGGTTTTCTGCTGCTCTCCAGCGACGCCATCAGCTTCACGGATAACGGCGTCTCCATCTCCGGCCTCGCCAACGGCTACATGGGATCCAAGGGCCTGCTAACCGCCTTTATCTGTGCGTTCGCCACCGGCATCATCTACAAGTTCTTTATCAAGCGCAACATCACCATCAAGATGCCCGAACAGGTGCCGCCCAATATCTCCCAGACCTTCAAGGACATCATCCCCTTTGGCGTCTGCCTGGTCTTCTTCTGGGGCTTTGACTTTGCATTCCGCAACGTCTTTGGCTTCTGCTTCGCCCAAGGCGTTATCCAGGTGTTCCAGCCGCTCTTCTCCGCGGCAGACGGCTATGTTGGCCTCGCCATCATCTACGGCGCCATGTCGCTCTTCTGGTTTGTAGGCGTCCACGGCCCCTCCATCATCGAGCCCGCAATCTCTGCCGCCCTCATCTCCAACCTTGAGCTCAACATGGCCATGTACCAGGCCGGTGAGCACGCAACCGCCGTCCTCACCAAACCGCTTCAGGATTTCGTCGTCGCCATGGGCGGCACCGGCGCCACACTGGTGATCTGCTTCATGTTCGCCTTCCTCGCAAAGTCCAAAGAGATGCGCGCCGTGGGCCGTGCCTCAGCCGTGCCGGTTTGCTTTGGCGTCAACGAGCCGTTCCTCTTCGGCGCTCCCATGGTCTTGAACCCCATCTTCTTCATCCCCTTCATCTTCGCGCCCATCGCCAATATCTGGATCACCAAATTCTTCATCGACGTCTTGGGTATGAACGGCTTCATGTTCAGCCTTCCCTGGACCACCCCCGCGCCCTTGGGCATCGCCATGGGTCTGGGACTTCAGCCCCTTGCGTTCCTGCTCATCCCCGCCCTGCTGATTGTTGATTTCCTCATTTATTTCCCCTTCTTCAAGGTATACGACCGCGAGAAGTGCGCCGAAGAAGCCGAGGCCGATCAGGCTGAGGTCGCGCAGCGCGCCGCCCAGAAGCAGGCTGCCATGAACGCCGCATTCCAGGGCAAGGCGGATACGGCAAGCGTCGCCACCGGCGCCGTCGCCCAGGCCGCCGCGAGCATGGCAGCGGAGAAGAAGCGCGCCGCCGGCCAGTCTATGGATGAAGAATCTGCGGGTAGCACCACCCCCGCTGCATCTGATGATGATGACGCAGCCGCCAGCGCCTCGTCCAGCACCACCGACGCGTCGGGCAACCCCTATGCAGCGCTCAACGGCCGTCGTGTCCTTGTCCTGTGCCAGGGAGGCGGAACCTCCGGCCTGCTCGCCAACGCGTTGGCCAAGGCCGCCCGCGAGCACGGCATCGATCTCGAGACCGCAGCGGACGCCTACGGCAGCCATCTGGACATCATGCCGGACTTCGACCTGGTTATCTTGGCACCCCAAGCGGCGTCCTATTTCGACGACCTCAAGGCCGACGGCGAGCGTATGGGCGTCGCCTGCTGCGTCACCCGCGGCAAGCAGTACATCGACCTCACCCGCGACGGCGAGGCATCGCTGGCATTCGTAGCCCAGCAACTGGGAATCTAGATTCCTGCGCATGCAGTAGCGCGCTCGAATAGAGCCCCCATTTCCGCGGTCCGGGAGCAACACGCCCTGCCGTCTTCTCCCGAACCGCCCCCAACCCCTTTCAGCCCTTCAAACAAGATTGGATTCGCCATGAGCCCCGTCTTTTCCGCCGATACCTCCCAGCGCTTTCCCGACAACTTTGTTTTTGGTGGCGCCACCGCCGCCTACCAGGTAGAAGGCGCTTGCCAATCCCATGGCAAGGGCAAAGTCGCATGGGACGACTACCTCGCTCAGCAAGGCCGCTTTTCACCCGAGCCCGCCTGCGACTTCTATAACCGTTACGATAGCGACCTCGAGCTGTGCGAGCGCTTTGGGATGAACGGCATCCGCGTGTCGATCGCCTGGAGCCGCATCTTTCCCGATGGCGGCGTGGGTGAGCCCAACCCCGAGGGCGTCGCCTTCTACCACAACCTTTTCGCCAGCTGCCGCGCCCACGGAGTCGAGCCATACGTGACCCTGCACCACTTCGACTCCCCCGCCGCGATCTACGCCAATGGCGACTTCCTCAACCGCGATGCCATCGACGCCTTTGAGGCGTATGCCCGCTTCTGCTTTGACGAATACCCCGAGGTGACCCGCTGGTTCACGTTCAACGAGATCGCGGCGGCCACGCTCAACCGCTACGTCGAGGGAACCTGGCCACAGGGCAAGAAGGGCTGCCTGCACGAGTGCCTGCAGGCCCAGCACAACATGATGCTCGCCCACGCCCGAGCCGTCTTGGCTTACAAGCAGGGCGGCTATCCCGGAACGATCGGCGTCATCCACGCACTGGAATACAAGTATCCCTATGACCCCGCCTGCCCCGGCGACATCCAGGCAGCTAAAAACGACGACGTTTTGCAAAACCGCCTGCTGCTCGACGCCACCTTCCGCGGCGACTATGCGCCCGATACGCTCCAGATTATCGAGCACCTCTGCCAGGCGAGCAACGGTTCAGTCGAGTTTTTGGACGATGACCTCTCGATTATGCGCCGCGCCGCGCAGCTCAACGACTGCCTGGGCATCAACTATTACCAAAGCCGTTTTCTCAAGGCGTTCGACGGTGAGACCGACCTTCATCACAACGGTACAGGCGACAAGGGCACCGGCCGCTGGCGCGTGGCGGGCGTGGGCGAGCGCGCCGTACGCCCCGGCGTTCCCACCACGGACTGGGATTGGATTATCTATCCCAAGGGCCTGTTCGACCTTATGATGGATATTTCACTGCGCTACCCTAATTACAAGCAGCTGTTTATCACCGAAAACGGCATGGGTCGCAAGGACCAGCTTGTCGATGGCACCGTGGACGATTCCGAGCGCATCGCATACGTCGAAGACCACCTGCGCTGGATCCTCAAAGCCATCGAATGCGGTGTCGACGTTGGCGGCTACTTTATGTGGAGCCTGCAGGACCAGTTCAGCTGGACCAACGGCTATAACAAGCGCTACGGCTTCTTCTACGTTGACTTTGAAACCCAGCAGCGCACGCCCAAGGCCAGCGCGTACTGGTTCAAACGCGTCGCTCAGAACCACTGCCTATAGGCATCGAATCACCTGTTAGCGCCGCATATCATTAAACGCATGCGCCCCCTGTCGGCATCGCCGCCGCAGGGGGCGCATTGGTTTCCGCCGATATCCATCGGCGCAGACGCTCGTCCTTCATATCAATGATGCACAGTAATGTACAAATATGCGCACATGAAAAGCATGTGCGCACAAATCTGCTCAGCTATTTGATTGTCAGTGGGGCCCGAGATCAACCGCAATATCGCACCACGTTGAAACCGCTGATCAAAATGATGGCAACCATGAGGCCGCAGAACAATTTGTCCACCGCGGCATCGTCGATGTGCTTGTTCATGGCGCGACCCGCGATGCCGCCGAGGATGCCGCAGGCGGCCATGCCCGCGAGCAATGCGACGTCGAGGTTGGACACACCGCCCGCAATCGCCGCGATCGTGCTGGCGGCCTGCGAGAACAAGATGATGTACAGCGAGCTTTGGGCCGCGCGTTTGGTGCTCATGGTGAAGAAGTAAAACAGGACCACGAGGTTGATGGGCCCTCCGCCGATACCCAGGAAGGAGGAGGAGATGCCCAGCACCAGGCCGATGGCCATGCAGGGAATGACTCCGGTGACATTGCGGGTGGCGATCTTTTCCTTGTTCAAGGTGTACAGCAGCGTCCCCGCCGTGACGAGCATGAGCGTTCCCGCCTGCACGGCGCCGGCGATGTTCGCGTCGCCGAAGAACGATGCGACCGCGGAGAACATCTGACGCCCCGCCAAACCGCCCGCAGCCGCGCCGACGGCAAGCGGGGTGTCGATCTTCGGATCGATCTTGGAGTCCCCCGAGACCTTCGATTTGATCACCGAGTAGCACGTCATCGACAGCACGGTGCATCCGGATAGGAAGTTGATGGTCGCGACGTCCGCGGCGCCGACGGCATCCATGGCAGGCTTGATGATGATGCCGCCGCCGATGCCGCAAATGGCGCCGATGGTGGAGGCGAAGAACGCAATGGCAAATACGATCGCTAGCATACGGGCTTTTCGAACCCTTCCCTGTTACTTGGAGACGGCCGCGTCGAGCGAGCGCTCCGCACGCTCGCGATACGAAGCGGAGCGGTCCTTATCTCCCTTGTTGTCGTACTGTATCGCGAGCATCTGGCACAACAGCGCTTCCTCGACTCCGCTCGCGTCGGACAGGGCGCTCTCCATCTCATTGATGTAGGCGTGGGAACCCTTGAGGAAGATGTCGTAGGTGCGGCGGTTCGCCTTGGCCATGGACTCGTCCCCATTGGCCTCGAGGTACTCCAGCACCTCGCGCGCGTGGAGTTCGTCTTCGATCTCCACGTAGAAGGTGAAGGCCTTGACCGCGAGCGCGATCCTCTGCTCATCGTTCATCTTGAGCGACCCCATCTCGCGGATGACGGCGGCCGTCTTTTCGGCGTCGTCCATGGCGAGCAGCGCGTTCAAGCGCATGAACAGGACGTTGTACTTGGGATACAAAACGTTGGTGAGAGGACGGTCGAGGACCTTCAGGTAATTCTCCAGATCGCCCTCGCGCAGATAGGCCTCGAGTTTGGCGAAGGTGGCGCGCTTCTGCACCTCCATGTAGATGGTAAACGCGAGCGCAACCACCATGACCACGATGCCGACCGTCTTCATATCCATGTTCTTGCCTTTCTGCTAGCGACGAGGGTGTTCGAGATTGACGGCGGGCTTGCACCCGACCCTCAACTCACCGTCCTTAACATACCCCTCTTCGCGGCCGGAGAGCTCCTCGATCAAAAGCGCGCGGAGCTCGGCGATGCGCTCGGCGCACTCCGGACGGTCGATGAGGTTCACGCACTCGCGCGGATCGGCATCCAAGTCGAAGTACTGCTCCACGCCCGTCTGGGTGAACCAGATGTACTTGTCGTGCGGGGTCACGATCCACTGGTTGGATTGCTCATGGCTGCCGCTGTGCTCGCCGTGCAGGCAAGCACGGTCGAGCGGTGCGGTCCCGGTGAGCTCCCCCAGAAGCGATGAGCCCTCGACGCCCTCGGGCACGGACAGCCCGCACGCCTCGAGAATCGTGGGCATGAGGTCCATGAGCTCGACAGCGCTCTCGCTCACGCCGCAGACGCGCTCGCCGGGCGCCAGCTCGACGTTTTTGCCCACATGGACGATGAAGGGGATGCGCGTGGAGCCCTCATAGGGTAAAACCTTGCGGAACAGGCTGTGGTCGAACAGCATCTCGCCATGATCGGAGCAGAACACGACCACGGTGTCGTGGTAGGTCTCATCGTTCTCCAACGCGGTGATGAGGCGGCCGATCTGGTGGTCCATATGCGTGATGCAGGCGTAATAGCCCGCCATGGCCTCGCGACGCAGTTCGGCGTCGCGACAGCCATGCACGCTGTCCAAAATCATGCCGTCGCGCTCGGTAGCGCCCGCGTCGTCCCAGTCGCCGACGGCGGGGGCCCGCAACTCCATATCGCGATACAGGTCGAAGTAGGTCTGCGGCGCGTCGAAGGGCGGATGGGGCCGCACGAAGCTCGTCATGAGAAAGAACGGGCGCGTGCGATCGCGCGTCTCGAGGAAGCGGATGGACTCGTCGACCACCCAGTTGGTGGGATGCAGGCGCTCCTCGTATGCCCACGGGTGCGTGATCCACGAGTTGTTCTCCACGCCGGTTCCGTTCACGTCGGCGAATTCACCCAGCTCGTCCTTGAGGAAGCGCATGTAGTCGTCGGAGACGTTCTGGTGCATCCAGTAGGGCAGGTTCGCCTTACGGCAGTGCCCGATGTAGCCGTCGTGCAGGCGCATGTACTCGAAGCCGCAGCCGAGGCGCGGCGGATGCACGTGCATCTTGCCGACCACGGCCGTCTGATAGCCGCCGTCGCGCATCTCCTGCGCGAGCATATGATCGTATTCCCACGCGACACCGTCCTTGTATCCCACGCGGCCCGTGCCGGCGGGCGTCCTACCCGTGAAGAGGGAGGCGCGGGCGGGAATACAACTCGGGCACGCCGAGTAGGCGTTCTCAAACAGCATGCCGTCGGCGGCGAGCGTATCGAGGTAGGGCGTCTTCACATCCGGGTGCCCGTCTATACCCAGGCAATCGCCCCTCATCTGATCGCACATGATGAGGAGCACGTTGGGTCGATTGGCCATGGAAACCTCCAAGCTCATGAGAATAGAGACGGATCGGCGGAGGCCGGGACGCACGTCCGAAGACGGACGCTAACGCCGGGCGAACATGCGCGCCACGCGCTGAAGGCCGGGATAGGCGTACTCAAGGAACTCACGCAGGCCGCAGTACCCCTCGTCGTAATACGCGATGTTCAAGCGCTTGCAGTTTCGATGGCACATGCCCTCGAAGGGGCAGTCCGCGCACTGCGAGCAGGCGCGACGGGGCTCTCGCAAAAACGCGTGCATCGCCTCGCAGGTCGCCATGGCCTCCAGGTCATCGTTGCGGATATCGCCCACGCGGTGCTCGTCCAAGGCGTAAAAGTCGCATGGGTACACCGAGCCGTCGCTCTCCACCACGAACTGCGGGGCGCAGCGGCCGAGCATCCCGCATTGCGAGGGAAACTGCCCGAGCGCCATCTGCATGATGTTCTCGAACAGCCAGATGCTCACGTAGTTTCCGGCCCCCAGCTCGCGCCACCACAGGTCGAACAGGCGACAATAGAAGGACGAGAACTCCCGCGGAGCGAGTGAGAACGCGTCATGTTCGTCGTCGAGGCCGGGCAGGCACGGAATAAACTGGATGTGCGTAATCCCCTCCCGCTAGATGAAGGAGAAGACGCGCTGGGGATGCGCCGCCATTTGCGAGGTGAGGACCGACAGGACGTTGACGTCCACGCCGGTCTCGCGCAACAGGCGCACACCGCCCATGACGCGAGCGTACGTGGCTGCACCATGGGCGTCGGGACACATCGAGTCATGCGGTCGCGATAGGCGTCGACCGAGACCCCGATGAGAAACCCGTGCTCGCGGAAGAACTCGGCCCATTCTCCATCGATCAGATAGCCGTTCGTCTGCAACGCCCAGCTCACCTGCTGACGATCGCGGCGCTCCTCGCGATGCGCGGCCACGTCGCAGTAAAAGCAATATCTGCAGCGCATGTTGCAGGCGCTCGACGCCGGTTTGATCAAGAAGCCGATATGCTTCGCGCACATGGCACACGCCCCCTTCGCACGGGATCGCCCTCGCTCCGAAGGCCGGACACCACCACCTTACCCGAGGGGGCGGCATCCGGCCCGCACAATCGACGCCGTCGCCTTAGCCGAGGCCCAGGCGCTCTTTCTGCTCGGCGGGGGCCTCATGCTCCTCCAGGCCGCGCAGCAGCAGGTCGATCATATGCTGCTCCGCCGCATCGCCCTTGCCGGCAAGGTTGTTGACCTGGCCGTAGTCGCTTTCGAGATCGAACAGCATGGTCTCGGATACCTCGGCAAGGGGCTCGGCGCCCTCGATCTGAGCCGGCTTCCTGCAGGGAATCTTGAACAGTGGGTACTTGGTGCGCTTGAAATAGCGACCGCACTCGATCTCCTCCGGGCAATCCGAACCCATCTTCTTGCGGATGGTGTGCGGAAGCGCGGCGTACTCGAAGCACGGCTGGTTGCCGGGCACCGGGGCGCGGAAGTAGGTGTAACGCCCGTCGGTGACGTTGACGGTCATGGCGTGCACGCCGTACAGGGCGTAGTCGCGCGTGGGCGCGTCGGGATCGGTCATGAGCGGGGCCAGGGAGACGCCGCGCACATCCGCCGGAATATTGCAGCCATGGGCATCGAGCACGGTGGGCATGATGTCGATGGCCTGCGTGAGCTGATGGGCGTGCTCGCCCGCGCGGGCGTTGCCCGGGAAATGCACGATGAACGGCAGGTGCGCGAGCTCGTTGTACAGGTGCATGTAGTTCTTGCCCATGTAGTCGCGCTCGCCCAGGAAGTAGCCGTGATCGGTGGTGACCATGACCATGGTGTCCTCGAGCATACCGCGCTCGGCGAGCTTGTCGATGAGCTTGCCGAACCAGTGGTCGGTCATGGTGACCAGGGCCTTGTAGCGGCGCTGCAGGTAATCCTCCGCCTCGGGGTTCACGTCGGTGGCGGAGACGCGCTTGTACTCAGGGATCTCGAAATAGTCGCGGTCGAGCCCGCCGATGCCGCCGTACATCTCCATGTACTTGTCCGGGACGTCGAAGGGCTCATGCGGATCGAAGGCCTCGACCATGAGGAAGAAGTCATCGGCCCCGGCGTTGCCGTCGATCCAGTCGCAGGCGGACTGGAAGGTCTTGGGACTCGGCATGTCCTCCTCGTTCGGCCACAGCTGACGGTTCTTCTGATACTGCTCGCGCACGCGCCCGTAGAAGGTCTCGGGCATGTTGCCCGGCTCGTCGATGCGGCTGACCCACGGGTCGCCCTCCTGGCCGCGGTAGTAGTCCCAGGTGTTGAACTCCTGCAGATAACCCTCGCCACCGGTGCGCAGGTAATGGCAGTGGTCGGTGGTGATGTGGCAGAAGTTGCCGTTCGCGCGCAGGCAGGCGGGCAGCGTCACATCGAAGGGCTCGATGGGACCCCAGGGACGCTCGAGGAAGTTGTAACGGCCGGTGAGGATGTCGCGGCGGGCGGGCATGCATGGCGCCGAGCCGATCCAGTGGTTGTCGAACACACAGGACTGGCCCGCGAAGGCATCGAGGTTGGGCGTCTGGACATCGGTCGTGGGGTTGTAGCACGACAGGACGTCTCGGCGCAGGGTATCCATGAGCACGAGAACGGTTCTCATTGGGATCCTTTCATTTGGAGGGCGGCACGCTATCGACGGCGGACCCGCTCGGCATCCGCCCCGTGGCGGGCATCGATCCCCGGCGGTCGAAAAGGCCCGCGCCCGGTATGCGGGTCGCGGGCCTCGAACGATCGGCCTTGGGCGGGCTCGCGATTAGGCGAAGATCTTGAACGCCGGGAAGTAGTAACCGATCGCGGCGAACACGAGGGCGAAGACGATCAGGCCGATGATGATCTGAGCGGAGTTCTTGCCCTGGCCCTTCTTGAGCAGGTGATAGCAGATGAAGGTCAGCAGGACGGGCAGCGCAAAGGGCAGGACCTTGTCGAGCTGATCCTGGAGCACCAGCGGGTCGCCCTCGCCGAAGGCGAACTGCACGGCGAGCTTGAGCTTGACGGTCGTGGCGACCAGGCCGCCGGTGACCATGACGCCCAGGACGTTGGCGAGGTTGCCGAGTCGGTCAAAGACCTGGACGCCGGCCTTCTCGACAAGCTCCATGCCCATCTCGTAACCCTTGTGCAGGCCGAAGTACTTCAGCGGCCAGTACAGCAGGTTGATGAGCAGGAACATCACGAGCGGACCCACGATGGAGCCGTTGTCGACGCACATGGAGGCGCCGATGGAGCCGGCGATCGGGAACCAGGTGAGGTTCAGCAGGGAGTCGCCCAGGCCGGCGAAGGGACCCATGAGGGAGGTCTTGATGCCGACGACGGTGTCCTTCTGGTCCTCATCCGTGGACTCCTCCAGGGCGGCGGTGATGCCGAGGATGAAGGGGATCGCGAGCGGGTGGGTGTTGAAGTACTCGAGGTGGCGCTTCATCGCGTTGACGCGCTCCTCCTTGGGGGCGTCCTTGTAGAGCTCCTCGAGAACGGGGGCGAAGCAGTAGGTCAGAGACAGAGACTGCATACGCTCGTAGTTGTGCGCGAACTGGCAACCCTGGGTGCGCAGCAGCACCTTGTTCAGGGTGGACTTAGAGATCTTACCCATTAGAGATCGTACTCCTCGTCATCATCGGAGCCGGCGGCAGGGGCGGCGGCAGGGGCGGGCTGGTTCTTCTGGCCCTCGGTAATGACGTCCCACACGCCGGCGGCGGCGCAGGCGGCCAGGGCGATGCCCACGGTCGGGACGTTGAGGAAGGCGGCCATGATAAAGCCGAGCAGCAGGAAGATCCACATGTTCTTCTTCATCATCAT
>NZ_DAWDUX010000001.1:88405-111990 GCF_052346665.1 Collinsella sp. | reverse complement strand
TCATCATGGTGAGGAGCATGGCCAGACCGACGGCGGGCATCATGCCACCGGCGGTGGAGAAGCCGGAGAGGACCCACGGAACCTGGTTCTGCAGGAAGTTCATGATGTCCTCGATCACGAAGGAGCCGATGCCCGTGGCGATGAAGACCGGGACGGCGCGCGTCAGGAAGAAGCAGAGGGCGCCGGTCCAGAAGAACTTGTTCACAGCGTTGAACTTACCGGACTCGATGGCCTTGTCAGCACCGTGGACGAGGGAGACGTTGGTGGTCATGACCAGGATGTTCAGCTGCTGAACGAGGGTAGCGGTCGGGATACCGATGGCGACGGCGAGCGCGATGGCTGAGGCGGTGTCGCCGCCACCCATGATGCCCAGGGCAGCACCGACGATGGTGCCGGAGATGACATCCGGCGGAACATAGGCGCCGATGTTGTTGACGCCGAGCCACATGAGCTCCATGGTCGCACCGATCATGATGGCGGTCGTCATGTCGCCGAGGATGATGCCGACGCCGACGGACGCCAGCAGGGGCTTGCGGAAGCCCAGGTGGGGACCGAACTGGTCCCAGGTGCACAGACCCGCCCAGATGGCGAGCAGAAGTGCTTGAAGCATATGCCTCTCCTTCCCTATTCGCCCGCCGCACGCATCCAGCGGGCACACTCCGGACCCATATGCCCGGAGATGATTACCGGCTTAGTAGTTCTTGAGGAGCTCGGACACCGGCTCCTTGGAATCGCGCGTGGTCGTCTGCATCCAGCACTCGACGCCCAAGCCGATGAGCTCCTCGAAAGCGGCCTTCTCCTCGGCGGTGACGGACATGTTCTTGTGCAGGCGATGGCGCTGATCGTTGAAGCGCATGCCGGAGACGTTCAGGTAATCGAACGGCGGGCCGTTCTCATGCAGCTTGAGGGCGTCGATGGGGTTGGTGAACAGGACCATCGTGGCCTTCTTGAGCTCCGTCTTCTTCAGGACGTCGATGAACTTGTCGACGCCGAAGACGGAGACCTTGATGTCGGGGGCGGCGAGGCCGGCCACGGACTTCTGAACGGGGTCATTGGCGACCTTGTCGGAGACGATGATGGCGGACTCGATGCCGAAGTCCGGGATCCAAGTCGTGGCCACCTGGCCGTGAATCAGGCGGTCATCAATGTCGACGAGCTTAAGTGCCATGATGTTCTCCTTGTCGTTTGCACTTATGTTCATTGCTTCCAGCAAGTGGCGTAACACGTGGGGCGCCACCCGATGGGGGACGGGCGCGCCCCGGAACCGGCGATCGCGGGCGAGTTAGAGATTGAGGTCGTCCCCATCGTCCTCCGCGACCGGAACAGGGGCCTTAATCTCCTTCTGGGCACCGGCATGCGCGGCGGTGATCTGCGCACGGACGGCGTCGGCGGACTCAAGGCCATCGCGGGTCAACAGGAGCTCGACGACCACGGGCATCGACAGGCCGGTGTACGCGACCATCTCCATCCCGTTGAGCAGGGCGCGGGTGGTCACGTTGAACGGTGTGCCGCCGTAGATGTCGCACAGGGTGACGACCAGGTCGCACTCGGCGTTGAGCGTCTCGTAGGCCTCGCGCATCTCGGCCTCGAAGGCCTCCAGACTCTTCTCGGCGGTGAGACCAAGCGCCACGACGTCGCCCTGCTTGCCGGCGATCATCTCAACGGCGCCGAGGGCGGCGCGTGCAAACTCTCCGTGGCTCGCGAGGATAACGCCAATACGCATCTGCTGTCCTTTCATGTTGTTATATTATGTTCGTTCTGCTCATTTATGTTCGTCTATGTTTGATTATTGGTCAAGGATTGTTTTTTACAACGCGCTCTTTTTTATCGTTTTTAATTGGTATCAATGGATTTTTTCCCGTGAACGTGCTGTTTTGACCGGTGAAAGGTAGTTGTGTTTCTGTGAACGATTTGCGTTCATTTGTGTTGTTCGCTTTAATTGAAATATGAACAAACGCTCGATAAGGAAGTTCACGGCCATGAAATCCGAACGTCAGCAGGCCATTCTCGACCTGCTCGATCAACATCATTCCGTTACGGTCAATGAGATATCCAACACCCTGGGTGTTTCGAATATGACCATTCGGCGCGATTTGGCGGAGCTCGCCGACAAGGGACTGCTCGTGCGCGTACACGGCGGCGCCCAACTGCCGCGCTCCGCACGTGGTACGACACTCTCACGCCTGATCTCACACGAAGAGAAGCGCCATTTCCACGTCGAACAGAAACGCGCGGCGGCGATGGCGGCGGCGCGCACTGTCTCCGCCGGCGATACCATCTTCCTCGGGGGCGGCTCCACACTCGAACTTATGTGCTCGTATCTGCCGCAGGAGGACATCCGCGTGGTCACCAACAGCCTCCCCGTCTTGAACTTATTGGCTGACAACCCCCATGTCGACCTCTTCTTCATTGGCGGCATGATGCGCCATGACACCCGCGTCTTCACCATGCCGTACAACGGCCGCGGACTCTACGGCCTTTCGGCGCCAAAAGCCTATGTCTCCGCCACCGGAATTTTCGAAAATGAGGTCTTCGGCTCTCGCCCCGACGCGACTATGGTTCTTTCCGATGCCCTTGCACGCGCCCAGGAGCGCTACCTCGTTGTAGACGCGGTAAAAGTTGGTAGGCGCGACTTCTGCCTGTTCACCACCTTGGAGGAGATGACCGCGGCCTTCGTCAACGCCGACGCAGACCCTCAGATCCTCGAGGCGCTCAGCACTTACACTTCCGTTGTCACCGCATGACCGATTGGCAAGCCATGCTCAAATCTGAACGTCACGAACAATTGCTGAAACTGTGCATGCAGCGCGGTATGGTCACCGTCGCCCAAGCGGCGAAGATCTTCGGCATTTCCGAAATGACCGCTCGCAGGGATTTCGATGAACTCGCGCGAGATGGCGGCGTGAGCCGCGAGCACGGCAGTATCCGCCTATCAAGCGGGACCCCCACCGCCGGCGAGGTTTCCTTCTTTGAAAAGCTCTCGATACGCTCGCCCGAAAAGGAACGCATTGCGCACTGCGCGGTCGGTCTGATCAAGGAGCATGACACCGTTTTCCTCGGACCCGGTTCGACCTGCGCCCTCATCGCCCGCGCACTGCCGCCCATGCAGCTGCGTGTCATCACAAACAGCATCATCGTGCTGAACATGCTCCAAACGCGCAGCGACGTGGAGATCTGCGCCCTGGGAGGACAGTATCGCAAGCGCTCGGGGTCCTTCGTCGGTCCCGTAGCGGAAGATGCGCTCGCCCCACTCGGTATCGACACGTGCTTTATCGGCACCAACGGCGTGCTCGCTCAATCCATCTCCTGCTCCAACCTCGAGGAGGGTCGTCTGCAGGCGCTCGCTTGTGATCGAGCCGCCGAGCGGTACCTCGTCTGCGACTCAAGCAAGATCGGACAGATGGACTTCTTCGGCTTCTACAACCTCGATCAGATGGACGCGCTCATCACCGATGCAAATGTCAGCGACGAACAGTGCTCCATGATCCTCGAATCAACCCGAATAATCGTCGCCGACTGATTCGCTTCGCCTTCAAGAACGTTTCGCATTCAAACGCCCCGATCCGGTACAACCGGGTCGGGGCGCTAAAGATTCATATCGATCTCGCCAGAGAACGATGGTTACCTCTCGACGTAGACGCTCTCGCCGCCGAGGTAGGTCTCGACGAGGGTGAGATCGGAGTTCAGCACGACGAAGTCGGCATGACGGCCGGGACGGATGGAACCGCACTCGTCGGCGATGTCGTTGGCCTCGGCGGGAGCCTGAGTAGCCATGTAGATGGCCTCGGCCTTGGTGGCAACGCCCCAGTCGGCGACGTTCTTGACGGCGTCCTTCATGTTGAGGATGGAACCCGCCAGCGAGCCGCCGTCCTTGAGGCGGGCCGTGCCGCCTGCGACGACGACAGGCAGCTCGCCCAGGAAGTAGTCGCCATCGGGCATGCCGCCAGCGCACATGCAGTCGGTGATGAGGGCGACGTGCTCATGGCCCTTGGCGCGCATCACGATACCCGCGGAGATGGGGTTGACATGATGGCCGTCGCAGATGAGCTCGGAGTACGACTTGTCCTGGCTGGACAGGGCGGCACCCACCATGCCGGGCTCGCGGTGGTGCAGGCCACTCATGCCGTTATAGGTGTGGACGAAGACCTTGGCGCCCGCGTCCAGGCAAGCCTGAGCCTGCTCGCAGGTGGCGGCGGAGTGACCGAGAGCCACGACGACGCCGGACTTGACGGCCTCAGCGGTGAACTCGACGGCACCATCGTACTCAGGGGCGACGGCGATCTTCTTGACGAGGCCGTGCGCAGCGGTCTGCCAGGCGTTCAACTTCTCCATGGTGGGGGCGGAGAGGTAAGCCGGGTTCTGGGCGCCCTTGTACTTCTCGGTGAAGAAGGGGCCCTCGAGGAAGATGCCCTGGATGCGGGCGTGCGGCGTCTCGTCGCCAGCCTCGACGTACTCGGCAACGGAGGCGCAGGCGGCCTCGAGCTGCTCGGTGCTGGCGGTAAGGGTCGTGGGAAGGTAGCTGGTCACGCCGTTACGGAGGATGCCACGGGAGACGACGGCGACGCTCTCCGCTTTGCAGTCCATAATGTCATGGTTGTCAAAGCCATGGATGTGCGTGTCGACATAACCCGGGGCGACCTCGTAACCGGAATAGTCGCGGATCTCGCACGCGGGAGCATCGGTCACGTACTCGCCGAAGACGCCGTCCTCGACCATAAGGTACCCACCGCGGGCAACGCGGGTCGGCAGGTAGAAGGCATCGGCTTTGATTGCATAGGTGCTCATGTGTTCTCCTAACACGAATTTGATGCACATATTGCGGTTATACCCAAAGGCGCTGCGCTAGTCCGTCATAACGCAAGCGCGTTTTCGTAAATAAAAGTCGCCCACCCGTCCAAGGACAGGGCAGGCGCTTCGGGTCCATAGGCGGCGCGCAAAGCAAAAGGTGCAATCGGGGTATGTCCCCAATTGCACCATGGCCCTCAGTCCTTGAAGGCGATTAGGCCTCGAAGGGGTGGATGGTCACGCCCTTGACAACACGGTTGACCGTGCCGGAAGGAGACGGGGTGTCCGGGGTATTGCCCACGCGCACGGAGTTGAGCAGGGAGATGACCTGCGCAACCATGACGAACGGAAGAGCGAGGTAACCCTCGGGCAGCGCATCGAAACCGGAGAAGGTGAAGGCCTTGCCGTCGAACTTGGTGGAGCCGTCCTGCTGGATGGCGATCGTCTTGGCGGCGATCTGATCGCCGTTGATCTCATTCAGGATGTCGAGGTCGTACTGACGGGTGTACTCGTCGTTGTTCATGTACACGAACACGAGAGTCTTGTCGTCCACGAAGGACTTCGGCCCATGGCGATAGCCCATGCAGGAGTCCCAGGAAGTGGCAACGAGACCGTGGGCGAGCTCGAGGATCTTGAGCTGAGCCTCCTGGGCGAGGCCCACGAAGGAACCGGAACCCAGGTAGGTCACGCGGTTGAAATCGCCAGACAGGAACTCGGCGATCTCGGCCTCGCGAGCAACGACGTCCTCGCCCATCTTGGCGGCCTGCTCAACCCAAGCGGTCTTCTGCTCGAGGGATGCGGTGTCGAAGATGAGGGTGGAGAGCAGAGTCATGCAGCTGTAGGAGCCGGTCATGGCGAAGCCCTTGTCATTGGCGCGCGGGATGAGGATGGTCAGCGCGTTCGGATCATCGGCGGACTCGACGGCGAGCTTACCCTCGGGAGCGCAGGTGAGGTTGATGAACTTGACGTTCTTGACGAACGTCTTGGCAACCTGGACGGCGGCCAGGGACTCAGGGCTGTTGCCGGAACGGGCGAAAGAAACGAGGACAGTGGGCTCATCCGGGTTCAGGAAGTCGCGGGGAGCCGAGACGATGTCGGTGGTTGCGATAGGCTTGAAGTCGTACAGCTTGGTGTCGCCCGCGTGACGGAGGTAGGGGGCGCAGGTGTCGCCGACGTAGTCGGAGGTGCCGGCGCCGGTGAATACGACGGACAGACGGCCCTCGCCCATGGCGCGCGCGTCGGCCAGGAAGGACTCGATGGCCTCGAGGTTCTCACGATAGATGTTCAGCGTATCGAGCCAAAGCTCAGGCTGCTGCTTGATCTCGACGGTGGTGTTATAGCCGCCGATCTCGTGGAGTTCCTCCGAAGTCTTCTCGAACATGGATGATACCTCTCTTTCTGGCTAACGCCTTTACTAGTTGTTTTCATTATAAGCTGGTTATGTGGTTGTAACCAGTTAAGCCAGAATTGCATGCGTTTGACACATATTGGCACCGAGTTTGAAGACCACTCGATCCGTGCGTCCAACACATGCGATATTGGTCCGGCAACGGGAACACATGAGGCCCCTTCACAAAGCGGTGGCGGCCATGCACTCCGGTTGACGGGCTCGTGCCACTTTGGCACTCGGCGGACCCTACTCTCCCCTGCGGTGCAAAACCTTGTACTTGAATTGGTCTGCACGAGCAACGGAAAGCGTGTACTCAACGACCTCGTTAGACGCGTTGTACGTAGTGCGCACCAAATCCAAGACGGGCGCGCCTTCGGAAATGCCCAACAGGTGGGCGTCAGCAGGGCGAGCGATGCTTGCGAAGAATTCCTCCTCCGCAACACTGATCTTTTCGCGATACTCCTTCTCGATGATGTCGTAGAGGGGCATCGACTCGAGGAGAGGGCGCTTGAGAGTGAGGAACTTGCGCACCGGCAGATACGAACGCTCGACCATCATCGGCATGCCATCGGCGGAGCGAAGTCGCTTGATCTTATACAGCTTCTCGCCTAGGCGCACGCCCATGTGCTCGGAGAGGTTCTTATCCGCTTCAAAGTCGCAGAACTCAAGAATGGTCGTACGCGGCTCGCGCCCCATCGAGCGCATTTGATCGGTAAAGCTGTAGGACTGCATGAGGTTGGTGGTCTGTGCGGAACGGTCCGCGACAAACGTACCACGACCGTGCTGACGCACGACGAGGCCCATACGCTCAAGCTCTTGCAGGGCGAGGCGAACCGTCGTACGGGAAAGTCCGTAGCGCTCGGAGAGCTCACGTTCGGAGGAAATCATGTCGCCCGCACTGTACTCATGCTCGATCTTATCGGTGAGGATGTCGACAAGCTGATCGTATAAAGGCTGTTTGCGCGCAGCGACCGCCATGATTGAAACCTCCGACAGGGCTATCCAAATGACCCAACCAAGGCCAACTGCATCCGGCTAGAGTCATGATCATACGTACGAAAGAAGAAAAACCCGGCGTGGGCGCGAAGACCCACGCCGGGCGAGAAGGCGCATCTGGGGGAGATTTGCCCTCAAGAGGCAACTGGAATTACCAGAGACCAGTCCACCAGGTGATGCCGAGCCACTCGTTGAGAGGCAGGGCGCCAAGGATGCCGATGATCAGCATGAGAACGATGCCCTTGATGGGGGTGAAGTTCTTCTTGGCGAACAGGAAGTAGAGCAGAAGCACGAGCGCGAGCGGCACGAGCTTGGGCATGACGGTGTCGAGCGTCGAAGCCACGGAGAAGGACACGTCGGAGACGGTGACCTCACCATAGGTGACGGAGCTCATGCCGTTGCCGAGGTCGACGATACCGCAATCGACAACGTTGCCGTCGGCGTCGGCGGCCTTGAGGGCGGTGCCGTCCTCGTCGGTCATGCCGAGCGTACCGGCCTCAGCGGTCTCGGTGTCGATAGCGAGGTCGGCGAAGTTCTCGGCCTCCTCGTTGGAAACCACAACGGTGTGAGCGGCAAGGCCACGGGTGGTGCCGTTCGGGATGTTGAGGTTGATCTGGGTGCCACCCATGTTGACCGTCAGGGCGCCAACCACGAAGCAGCCCATGATGGCGGCAGCGCGGGTGAAGGCCTGCATGTTGGAGGTCAGGGAGTCGATGGCGGAGGTGCCCATCTTGTAGGCCCAGTTCATCAGACCGAAGCGGCAAGCGAACAGAGCCGCGTGGAAGACGATCAGGAAGATGAGCGGGGCAATGAGGTTGCCCTCAATAGCCATGTTCGAGGTGATGCCGGCCGTGATCGGCACGAGCGTCAGCCAGAACAGAGCGTCGCCGATGCCGCCCAGCGGGGAGGCAGCGGAAATACGCACGGAGCGGATGGTCTGGGTATCGACCTTGTTCTGCTCGAGGGAGAGCACGATACCCATAACGAAGGTGACCAGGAACGGGTGCGTGTTGATGAAGTCCAGGTTGTGGTACATCGACGCAGCGAGGTCGTTCTTGTTGGTGTGAACCTTCTCGAGGCCCGGAACCATGGCGAAGAGCCAGCCGCCGGACTGCATGGTCTCGTAGTTGAACGAAGACTGGAGCCAGTAGGAACGCCAAACCATGCGATTGAGCGTCTTCTTATCGACGTTCGGTGCAGGAGTCAGGTCCTCATACTGTGCGGGGACAGTGAACTCATTAGATGCCATCGCTCATATCACCTCCGTCAAAAGCAGCGCCCTTGAGCTCGGTCTGCTGCTGGAAGTCCCAGAAGGCGAGACCGAAGCCAATGATGGCCATGATCAGGAGCTCAGGCTTGGCAAGCGAGGGGATGCCGTGCACGATGGTCGTGAGACCAAAGCCGAGCAGGAAGAAGGCCCACATGTCGCGGGACATCATAATCTTCAGCAGGATCGCGAAGCCGACGAACTTCATCATGCCACCGGCAGCGGAGAGACCGTTGTTGAGCCACTTGGGCACCATGTCGACAACAGCCTGACCAGCGGTGAGACCACCGATGAAGAACAGGGTCACGATGAAGGCGAAGATGAGGCCGAGGATGACCTCGGAGATCACGGTCAGCTTGGTGATAGCCTTGGTGTCGGCCTTCACGGCTGCGGCACGGAAGGACTCCATGAGCGGGGCGCGCAGGGTGAAGAACAGGGTGACGCCGTACTGGCCCAGCAGAGCGAACGGAATCGCGGTCGCAACGGCGACGTTGGGATCCATCTCGAGCGTGCAGGCAAAGACGGCCGCCATGATGCCACCAATAACAGCGTTCGGCGGCTGAGCACCACCGATCGGCATGTTACCGATCGTCATGAGCTGATAGGTACCACCGACGACGAGGCCGGTCTGCACATCGCCGAGGATGGCGCCGATGATCGGGCCGGTGACGATGGGCTGGTACAGGGACTCGGTGAAGTCGAACTGGTCGATAGCGGCAATGAAGGTCACCAGGAAGACCAGGGCGATCTGAAGGAAATTCGCTTCCATCTTATGCTCCTCCTTTCAAAGTTACTTTCTCGTACTAAGTGTTACGACCGAGGCGATTGTTCGCCCCGTATACAAACAAACTGCTCGCAATCCCCCACATTACGCAAACAGCTTGTTGGTATCCTCAACGGGCGTGCTGGGCACGCGCTGGATGGAAAGCTCGACGCCATGCTCCTGGAGCTTGCGGAAGCAAGCCACGTCGTCGTCGTCGACGGCGACGGTCGTAGCGACCTGACGCTTGCCCTCGGCCATGTGCATGTTGCCGATGTTCAGCTTCTTGATCGGCACGCCACCCTCGACGAGCTTGAGCGCGTCCTGAGGAGAGTCGAGCACGATGAAGATCTTCTGGGCCGGGGAGGCCTTGTGGATGACGTCGATCGTCTTCTGGATGGAGAAGAAGCGAGTCTGGACGCCGGTGGGGGCAGCCATCTTCATGAGATTCTGGCGCATGGTGTTGGTGGACACCTCGTCATTGGCGACGAGGATGAGGTTGGAGCCCAAGGTGGAGTTCCACTGGGTGGCAACCTGACCGTGAATCAGACGGTTGTCGATACGGGTAAGAAGAATGTTAGGCTCTGCCATTGCGATCCGTTCCTTTCGTATTCGCTGATTGGCCTATTGCACTGGGTTCGCGCGTTCCGCTTGGCGGTGCCGTTCCCCTTGATGCCGTGTAGAGAATGACTACTTGACGATTTCCTGGATGGCGTAGCGGGAGACATCGAGGGTCGCGCCTGAGCGAACCTTGACCTCGACGACGTCGCCTTGCACGCTCTTGACCTCACCGAAGATGCCACCGCCGAACATCACGCGCTGACCTGCCGCGAGGTCGGTGTGGATGTGCTCGAAGTACTTGACCTTCTTCTTCATGTTGGCCTTGGACCACAGGAAGTAGACGAGGCCCATGACCGCCATAATAAGCAGCAGGGCAACGGAAGAGGCGAGGACGTTTTGCCCGAAGTCAGCCATTAAATGCCGTCCTCTTCGGTATCGTCATCGGCAACGCCCATGACGGAGGCGAGGGACTGGCGGGTGACGGCCTGCTGACCCACAGCGACCGCCTGCTCGGCAAGGGCGGTCACGTTGGTCGCGCCATTACGGGCGAAGAGCAACTCGATGATCATGGGCAGGTTGGAGCCGGTGACGATCTCGAGCTTGTCGACATCGTTGGCGATCATCATGGACTGGTTGAAGGGGGTGCCTCCGAGAAGGTCGACGAAGACGATGACGCCCTCCTCGCACTCGCCGCGCATCTTGGTGATGGCGGCGCGGAGGTCATCACCATACGTGGCGGCCTGAGAGCCCTCGAACGGGACGATCTCGAAGTTCTCCTGATCGCCGGCGACCATATCGAGCGCACTCTTGATACCGTCTGCGAAGTGTCCGTGACCAGTCAAAATGAAACCGACCATCAATCCCTCTTTCTCGCTCTTCGGCTGCGCCGTTCGCACAGCACTGGTAGTAACCACGTAACAAGTGATATTCACTATAGCAGTTGTGGATGTTCTGTTCCCGAGTTTTTAATCTTTTCTGTCTCTCATACCGTTTACCGGAGTTTTTCGACCGTTCATCCCTTATACAGCTTTTCACCTGCATGTTTATCCGTGTACAACATCGCTCCTGTTCGAACAAGATAGCCGCATCCGACATCCACCCTGTTTTTCGGCCCTATGTATACCCTGATATCCGCTTGACCGAGTTGTGCAGAAATTTTTATATTGGTATGAGAAAGAATCAGAGGTATTACAACGCGGACACCATGTGAAGCATCACCCCATCATCGAGTGGCGCCCCGCTGACGCCACCTCCTCAGGTAAAGCGATTTCGCTATGATTGACATTTGTGAATCGCGTACGAAAGGTCGTCCCATGGATCTCAGGACCGTCATCGTCTACCGCTCGAAGCACCACGGCAATACCAAGAAACTCGTGGATGCAATTGTCACGGCACACCCGGAAATCGACACGATCGATGTCGGAGCACTCGGGAAGAACGAGTATCCCGACCTCTCCCCCTACCATGTCATCATCATGGCATCTGGCATCTATTACGGCAACTTTGACAAAGACCTCCTGCGCGTTGCCGACCACTGCCTACGTGACGGCGACAAGGTCGTAGGACTCATGACCTACGGCGGTCAGGCCAAATTCAACGGCCGTGACCTCGACGGCGTCTGCCGCATGAAATTCGCCAACCTGCTATGCATGTACGGATGCCCTGGCTTTGACACCTACGGGCCGTTCAAATTGGTGGGCGGCATGAACAAGGGCCGCCCCAATCAGGAGGATATCGACGGTGCCGTGGCCTTTTACGACCGGTTGGTCGAGGATTACGGTGAGATCATCATCGAGGAGCGCGCCAAGCGCGACAGGCAAGACGCCTTCAACGCCGCGCATCCAGCTGGCGGCCTGATGTCCAACATCAAGCGCTCGGCGAAGAAGATTGCTAAGAAATTCGAGAAAACCGACGACGCCCAGTAGCGCTGTATCGACATTCAATTGCACATCCCACACCCCGCACTCTCGCGGTAAGCTAGAGGTGCTTGTTTTTGCGGACAAATGGGGTGGACCATGGCACAGACCAAGGCACAGCAAATCATGGCGAGTTCGAATGAACGCTCGGGCGAAGAGGTCACCTCGGCAATCCTCGCAATCGCCGCCGAATTCGAGCCCTACATCATCCGGCAGCGCCGCCATTTCCACAAACATCCTGAACTGAGCCTGCAGGAAGTCCGCACGACCTCTGACATTGCCGGCCAGCTTGACGCCATGAACATCCCCTACGAGCGCCCGCTCAAAACCGGCCTGGTCGCCACGGTGCGCGGCACGGCGCCGGACGCCTATCGCGCGGACGGAACACCGCGCCGCCGCCTGCTCATGCGCGCCGACATCGACGCGCTGCCGGTCACCGAGCGCACGAACGAAGAGTTCGCCAGCGTCAACGAGGGATGCATGCACGCGTGCGGACACGATTGCCATATCGCCATGATGCTCGGTACGCTACAGATTCTGCGCCACATGACCGATGACATCCATGGAGAAATCCGTGTGGTGTTCCAGCCCTCCGAGGAGAATGGATCCGGTGCGCGCATGATGTGCGAGGCGGGCGTGTGCGAGGGCGTGGACGGGGCGTTTGCCATGCATATCTGGAGCGAGGTTGACGCCGGGACCATCAGCTGCGAGCCGGGGCCACGCATGGCCAACACCGACTGGTTCCGGGTGGATGTGCATGGCACGTCCTGCCACGGGGCCATGCCGCAGCGCGGCAGCGACGCCGTCATGGTCGCCGCCGAAATCGTCAATGCCCTGCAGACCATTGTGAGCCGCGAGCTCTCTCCCTACGAACCTGCCGTGGTAACCGTGGGCAAGCTCCATGCGGGCACGGCGCGAAACGTCATCGCCGGAGAGGCGCACCTGGAGGGAACCGTGCGCACGTACTCCGATGCCACCCACGAGCTCATGCCCGCGCTGATCGAGCGCATTGCCGTGCACATCGCCCAGGCGCATGGCGCCGAGGCCGAGCTCTCCGACTACACTATCGCGAACTACAAGGTCGAGAACGAGGTGGAGGCAAGCGAGCGCTGCAGGCGGGCCGTGCTCAAGACGCTCGGCCCTGAGGGCGAAGGTCACTACCGCGGCACCATGTCGGGTGAGGATTTCTCCGAGTACCTCCGGCGCGTTCCCGGCGTACTGGCTTTTGTGGGCTGCCGCAATGCACAAATCGGCGCCACGTTCGCGCAGCACTCCTGCTACTACAAGGTCGATGAGGCCGTTTTGGCCAAGGGGTCTGCAGTCGCAGCGCAATATGCCATAGATTATTTGGCAGAGCCCACGCAAGAGGAACTTGATGGACCGTTGGTCAAGCGCGTCGCCGAAAAGAACCCCCAGCTGGCCGACACCCTACGCGAAGCTCGAAATGCCACCGTCGACGCCCACCATGCACTGCGCGATGCCCGCGAGGCGCGTGCTGCCGCCGCACGTGAACTGCACGACGCCCGCCACGAAAAATAGGCATTGAAGCGCAAAGCGTCCCCGGCGCCCGTATCGAGCACTTCAACTTGGTGACGCGGTGGGGCTCTGGAGACTCCCAGGGCCCCACCGCGTCACGCATTGCATCGACGGCGAATACAGGGCACGCCTTATCCGAGGGCGACGTCCAACACCATCATGATGACGAACCCGGCAATGACGCCCAAGGTCCCGATGTTGGAATGCTCACCGAGGTGCGCCTCGGGAATGAGTTCCTCGACCACAACGTAGATCATGGCACCCGCGGCAAACGCGAGCATCCAGGGCATAAACGGAGCTATCTGGCCGCTCACCAGCACCACCAGGATGCCAAAGATGGGCTCCACGATGCCCGAGAGACTTCCCAGCACGAATGCCTTTCCGCGAGTCATGCCCTCACGACGCAGCGGCAGCGAAATGGCCGCCCCCTCGGGAAAGTTCTGTAGACCCATGCCGATGGCAAGCGCCATGGCCATGCCCAGATACGCGGTCGCCTCGGCACCGCTCGCCTGCCCCGCCATCGCGAACAGCAGGCCCACACTCATGCCTTCGGGGATGTTGTGGAGCGTCACCGCCGAAACGAGCAGCGTGGTACGCTTCCAGCTCGTTTGGATTCCCTCGGGCTGCTCTCCTTCCGCATGCAGATGTGGCAGAAACGTGTCGAGCGCCATGAGGAAGGCCACACCGAGCAAAAAGCCACCCGCAGCGGGGATCCAGCCGACCTGCCCAAGCTCCTCGGTCTGCTCGATGGCGGGGTTGAGCAGGGACCAGACGCTCGCAGCGATCATCACGCCGGCCGCGAACCCGAGAAAGATGCGGTGCGTAACCGCGCGGTCCTTGCGAAAAAAGAACACCATCGCGGAGCCGGCGGTGGTCATGAGCCATGTAAAGCCGCATCCCATCGCCGCCCACGCGAGTGATTGCATAAGATTCGCGTCAAATTGCATACGATTTGAGCCTTTCTTGGTCTGGATTCTCAACTGTGGTCAAAATACCCTAATGTTGCGCAGGCAATCCCCAACACTGGTGACAAAACCCGAGGATTTGCACAGGGCAAGCGGACACGACGGGAGAATCGACGGCTCAAGAGACTGCGGCATTGGATAGCTCAGACGCTTTACCTGCGAAAACAGCCAGCCATCGATTATGCACTCTTGTCCATTGGTCTCGATTTTGCGCACTATTAGGGTATTTTGACCACTCTTCGATATCCACACGAGTGGGTATAAGCGCTGCAACACCGAAATGGTCGAACGGCCACGGTCCACGTGGTTCCTCCGGTCGATGCGAGCGCGTGGACATGGCGACCATGCGAGCAGAGGGCGGCGATGCCGTCCAGAAAGGAGACGCAGTGCTCACCATTACCACCACCAACAGTCTCGATGGCTACGAGGTCGTTGAGTATCTGGGCATCGTCACCGGGGAGGCTGTGAGCGGCATCAACATGTTCCGCGACATCGGCGCTGGGCTTCGCAACGTCTTTGGCGGGCGCTCTGCGGGTTACGAGGACGAAATGGCCCAGGCGCGCGAAGAGGTCCTGCACGAGATGTCGCAGCGTGCAGAGAATCTGGGCGCGAACGCGATCATCGGCGCCAACGTAGGCTACGAGACGTTCGCCGAGATGATCATGACCACGGCGTGTGGCACGGCCGTTCGCGTGCGCCGCAAGGCGTAGGACCAGAGACCTGGGGCCTGAATCGGATCAAGAGCTCGGAACCGTGGTTCGCGGGGCGGAATGGGCGCCCGAAGCCCGACCACGGTGCGCGACGCACACGCCCGAAACCCGACCACGCCGGGCGGGCCGCATCCTCGCGGCCATCCGGCGGCGTCGTGCAAAGGCTTTCGAGACATACAAGAGGCCTCCCTTTTCTCATGTCCAAGAAAAGGGAGGCAGTTCAAGGTCCGCGCGAGGGACCGGCTCTCACAATCGTCCGAAAAAAGCGTTAAACCAGCTTGCCCTGGCAGTGATCGCACATGTGCTGGATGAGCTCGGCGCCCCACTCCACGAAATCGCGCTTGCGGGCCCTGAGCTCGCCGTCGACGAGCTCGTCGTAGGAGACCTTGATCTTGGCGAAACGGGTCACCTTCACGGAGCCCTCGCGGGTCAGGCAGCTCTCCTCTGCCTTGTAGGCGCCCATGCCGAACAGGACCTTGGGGTTGAACATCACATGCGCGTTGCCCTCGTCGTCGGCGAGCGCGATGATCGCCTTGGTCACGCCGATCTGGTTGGCGGCGAGGCAGGCGGCGTCCTCGATGGACAGCAGAGTGTCCACCAGATCCTGGGCGACCTCTGCGTCGGCGGCAGTGGCGGGCTCACACGGGGTGGACAAGACGGCCTCGTCCTTCACGAGCTCCTTGATCATGAACGGTCCTTTCTCGACCGAGGCCGCAAGGCGACCCCGTCATTGCATGCATCTGCGGAACTATACCAGATGGCAGCTGGTTCAGACGCGTCGCGTGCCCGAGGCGCTGGGTATAACGGCACAACAGCACTACTGGACACACAACGGAGGGAGTCCCTATGAAGGTCATGCTCGTCAACGGCAGTCCGCACAAGCACGGGTGCACCGATCGCGCACTCGAGGAGGTCGCGGCAGAGCTCGGGCGGCAGAACATCGACGCCGAGATATTCTGGATTGGGGCCAAGCCCGCCGCAGGATGCATGGCATGCGGACGGTGCCGCCAGACGGGCGCCTGCATCTTCGACGACGCCGTCAACGAATTCCGCGCGCTCGCCGTCGATGCCGACGCCTTCGTCTTTGGCGCACCGGTGCACTACGCACACGCGAGCGGATCGCTCCTGAGCTTCATGGATCGGCTCTTCTACTCCAACGGGCACGCCGGCGCCCCGGATGTCCTGCGCTTCAAGCCCGCCGCGGCGGTCGTCTCCGCACGGCGCGGCGGAACCACCGCATCGCTCGACGACATCCAGAAGTTCTTCACCATCTCGCAGATGCCCATTGTGAGCTCACGCTACTGGAACATGGTGCACGGCAACACCGCCGAGGAGGTCGAGCAGGATCTCGAGGGGCTATGGACTATGCGGCAGCTCGCCCGCAACATGGCCTGGATCCTGCGATCTCTCGAGGCCGGGCGCGCCGCTGGTATCGAGCTTCCCGAGCAGGAAAGCCCAAAGCCGACGAACTTCATCCGCTAACCGCGAGGCAGGGCGGGCAGCCACATCGCGATGGCAGCCGCGTCGCAGAAGGGGGCGACGGCGTCTCGGAGGGAGCAGCAGCGTCGCGATGGCGGGCTACGCCAGCTCGACGCCCTCCGCCCCGTCGATGCGGATATCCGCTCCGTAAAACGCCGCCAGTGCCTCGATCGCGAGCTCGACGTCGCGGGCGCCGGCGGTCTCCACGCAGGAATGCATAGCGAGCTGGGCGCAGCCCACATCGACCGCATGGACGCTCACCTGCATGTTGGAGATGTTGCCGAGGGTCGAGCCGCCGGCCTTGTCGCTGCGGTTCGAAAAGCACTGGTGCGGAATCTCCGCATCGTCGAGGATCGCGGTAAGGACGGCGCGGCTGAACGCATCCGTGCAGTAATGCTGGTTGGCGGCCTCCTTGACCACCAGGCCCGCGTTCATCTGCGGACGGGCGAGCGTGTCGGCCAGCTCCGGATGGGCCGGATGCAGCGCGTGAGCGTTGTCGCAGCTCACGAGCATCGAGGCCGAAAGCGCTCGGCACAGGTCCTCGGGCGCATACCCTAGGGAGGCGTTGATGCGCGAGAGCGCGTCGGCGAGCAGCGTCGACGCGGCGCCCTGCTTGGTGCCCGAACCGACCTCCTCGTTATCGAAGCACGCATACACCGTCACGGCGTTCGCGTTGCCCCGGGCGATGAACGCCTGCAGCGAGGTGTAGGCGCACATCAGGTCGTCGAGGCGCGGAGAGGAGATGAACTCGTCGGTGGCTCCCCACACGCGGCCCTTATCGGCGTTCACGAGGAACAGGTCGCGCGCGACAATCTGCCCCGGGTCGATCTCGAGGGCATCCGCGATCAGCGTGTCAAGCGAACCGCGGCCCAGGTCTCCGGCGGAGACGAGCGGGAACAGGTCGCTTGCACGATTGGGCGCAAACCCTTTGTTGACCTCGCCGTTCATATGGATGGCGAGGCTCGGGATGAGCGCGACGCCGCGGTTGAGCGCGACCAGGCGGCTCTCGATGCGGGCCCCGTCGCGCACGAGCACGCGTCCGGCGAGGGACAGGGGACGGTCGAACCAGGTGTAATCCATCATCCCGCCATACGCCTCGGTGTCGAGGCGCAGGTAGTCCGCAGGCCCCTCGACCTCGGCGTCCGATTTCACCTTGAAGCACGGGGAGTCCGAATGCGATGCCGTGAGCTGGAAGTGGTACGGCGCGCCGCCCTCGGGCACCGCGCCATGCGGACCCGCCGCGTCGGCCTCGGCCCCTTTCTCCCCGATGCCGCCCCCCTGCAGCCCATCGACGACGGCGCCGTCGCAGCGGGCGGAGACGCCCTCTCCCACGCGCCACGCGACGACGCTCGACCCGTTTCGCTGGGAGTAGTACGCGCCACCCGGTCGCACGTCCCACGCATCGCCCTCGGGCAGGTACGTGAAGCCCGCCTCGTCCAGGCGGGCCCGAATGGACGCCGCGGTGTGGAACATCGTCGGGCTCTCGTGGATGAACGCCAGCAGGTCCTCTGCCGGCGACGGCTCTACGGACTTGCGCTCGAATGGATTCATGTCGTGGCCTCCCGCCTCTCACCGCCCAACAGGCGGCGTGTATACGCGTCCGCTCCATGGTCGCACATGTGCCCGTGCGATGCGATGCGAAAGACCAGGCACCGCAATGGCGTCACGCCCCTCCGGCCCCGCTGAGGCATCTGGACCCCACGATGGAACCGATGCGCGCGAGCGGCACCGCCCGTCCATTTACCGAACAGCGCTTGCTATTTGCTTCTATTTCTATATCATTTCTCAACGAACTACGCTGCAGGTGGAAGCACCTGCCACATCGCGTCGAGCGCCACGGCGCGCCGATGCCCATCGCAAGGAGACCCCATGAGCGCCACCTCCGCCCCCAAGACCGTAGCCGTCGTTGGATGCACGCATGCCGGCACCTTCGCCGCCCAGGCCATCCTCACCGCGCACCCCAGCTGGACCGTACACGTCTTCGAGCGCAACGACACGCTGTCGTTCCTCTCCTGTGGCATCGCCCTGTGGGTGGGTGGTCACGTGAGCGACCCCAACCGCATGTTCTACTCCTCCCCTGCCGCGCTGGCCGAACTGGGCGCGAACATGCACATGCGCACCGACGTGCTCTCCGTGGACGTTGCCGGCAAGTCGCTCGTCGCGCGCGACCTCGAGAGCGGCGAGGAGACCACCTATTCCTTTGACAAGCTCGTCGTGACCACCGGTTCCAAGCCCGTCATGCCGCCCATCCCCGGCCTGGCAGAGGGCCTCGAAGACGGCCGCGTCATGCTCTGCAAGAACTGGGATCACGGCAAGGCGATCAAGGACCACGCCATGAAGGCGTCCTCCGTCGCCGTCATCGGCGCGGGCTACATTGGCGCGGAGCTCGTCGAGCAGTTCAGCGAGGCGGGTGTGCACGCCATCCTCATCGACGGCCTCGACCGCGCGCTGGCCAAAAACTTCGACGCTCCCATCACGGAGCAAGTCGAGGCCGAGTATGCCAAGCACGGCGTCGAGCTCGCCCTCGGCCAGATGGTCACTGAGTTCCGCCTGAATGAAGACGGCAATGGCGTCGCCGTGGTGACCACCGCCGGCGAGTACGAGGTCGATTACGCCATCATGGGTGCGGGCTTCCTGCCGCGCACCGACCTGTTCGCGGGACAGCTCGAGACCCTGCCCAACGGCGCCATCAAGACCGACGAGTACATGCGCGCCTTCCTCGCCGGCCATGACGAGGCCTGCGCCGACGTCCTGGCAGCCGGCGACTCCTGCACCGTGCTCTACAACCCCACCGGCACCTACGACTACATCCCGCTTGCCACCAACGCGGTGCGCCAAGCCCTGCTCGTGGGCGCCAACATCGAGGAGCCCGTCCAGAAGTACCTGGGGACCCAGGCGACCAGCGCCGTGCAGCTCTACAACCTGTCCCTCGCTGCGAGCGGCCTGACCCAGGCGGGCGCCGAGGCCCGCGGCGTGAACGCCCGTTCCACCACACTCGTCCAGGACTACCGCCCGGACTTCATGCTCACCACCACGCCCGTCACGGCGACCCTTACCTGGGACCCCGAGACCCGTCGCGTACTCGGCGCGCAGTTCCTGTGCCGCCACGACGTAGCCGAGGCCGCCAACGCGATCTCCATCGCCATCCAGGCGCGCTTCACCATCGACCAGCTCGCCAACGTGGACCTGTTCTTCCAGCCCAACTTCTGCCAACCGGTGAACTTCATCGGCGCCGTGGCGATGCAGGCCGTGGCAGAGCAGAACGCGAGCGACGCGGAGTAACCAATAGGCAAACAGCCCTCTTAGAGTCAGTCCACGAATCGCCAAAGATTCGTGGACTGACCGTTTTCCGCACGCGCCTCTTCAACGCATTCATCGGCAAATCGAATCAGTTCTTCTTGATCGCCCTGCATCACATACGCGAGCCGCCCGTCAAACAGCGCGACCGACGAACCATTGGGGGCGTAGTCGGAATAGCCTGGGTTGTATGTCACACTGACCAGCTCTTTTCCCGTAGCGTCATACAGAGTTAGACCGGTGAAGTAGCCACCACACATGCCGATCTGGTCCTTCTGATACTGATCGTAATCAAGCCACTCCACAAACGTCGCATGCTCCAAGATGGCCCGCGCGCGGTCGATGTGATCTGGGTCATCGGTTTGCCGCGTACCGTCTGGGCCCAATACCGGGTAATTATCGATTTGAAGAGTCGCGGCGGTTTCAAATGAGCCGAGCTCAAGTGTTCGAGGCTCGCCTCGGAAGAGGTGCGTAAGTACGAAAACGAGGACTGCAGCTGCAACGAAGATTGCAAGGACAATCATTAGGACCTTTTTCAGCGTCCGTTCTGCACCCATCAAACCGCCTCCGTCTATTTACCGGCATACAGCCGAGGTCGAGCCCATTATATATCTCTGGCCTATTTGACCTTAACGAATGTCCACTGGATGACATCCCCGTCGGAGAGTGTGTAGGCGCTACACGCGAAATTGGGCTGCGAGCCGTTCACCGTGTACGTCCAACCTGTATCGGAAGCAGCCGCCACGCCATTGATCGAGGTGACGTACGCTCCAAAGGCGCCCCATTCGGCCAAAGGCGACCAGCCGGTGTTCGCGAGCGCGTCATACACCGTCGCCCCCTCGTCAAACGTCAGCGTTACGGGACCGACCACGCTTCCGCCCCCAACGGTTCCATCCGCGGAAATGGTCACGGTGACGGTACGGGGCTCGGAGCTTGTAGAGTCTTGAGCGTCCGATGAGCCCGATGCACCCGACCCGGCGCTCGAAGAACCCGAGCCGTCTCCGCCCGCGTTCGATCCCGTCTTGTCCTTGTTGCTCGCATCGCTCTTGAGTCCGGACGATGCTCCGCCAGAGGCATCGTCACCAGCGACGGGCTCATCGACTGCATCGGACGCATCCTCGGAGGCATCCGCCTCATCGAGTTCCGGCTCCTTGCTCGCGGTGGACGAGTCGCTCGTCTGAACACTCGATCCCTCGCCTTGTGCCTCGGCGCCAACGGGAAGCCCCCCGCCCGACACCAGCGACCACGCGGAGCCGCCGATAAGCGCTAGGCACAGTAACACGGCGATGGACACGAACGTGAGCTGCGTGCGGTTCAGAGTCCGACGCTCCGGATGGGGTTCGGTGGCTCCCAGCTTGCCTTCCTGGCTCTCGTTTTTGCTATCGTCCCGGTTCTCGTCTTGCATCTTCGATCCTCCCTGCACTTACACGCGACGACGGAACAGCCAAAAGCCTATTCCGACAAGACCGATCACGCCGGCAGCCATGCCCGCGACTGGCAGGACCACGTTCAGAGGTGCATCGGCCGTACCGTCCGCATGCGTTGCCGCATACGTGGCAGCCGTGCGGGAAGCCGCTTTCGATCCGCTCTCCGAGGCCTCCTCAGAGGCTTCTTCCGACGTCTCGTCCTCCTCATCACCATCGTTCGCCGACTTCTTGGTGTTGCCGCTGGCGTTCTTGATGGCCTTCTTCGCCGTGGTGAGTGGCGCGCCTACCGGACGCGCGCCTGCATTGGGCTCGTTGTCCTTTTGGGGCGTCTCGGTCGTGGGGTCGTCATCACTGCCGTCGGAGCCGCCGTTGTCGGTGCTGCCGCTGTCGGTATCGCCAGTGTCGGATCCACCGCCGGTGTTGCCATCGCCGCCCTGGTCGCCGCCCTCGGTCGCAGCCGAACCGATGGCGAACAGCGCGCCCGAATCGTTCACGTAATACAGCGTGCCATCAGGGCCAACCGTAATGGACGCCATGCAGTAATTCTGATGATCGGCGTCAGGGGTGTAGATGAGGCTCGCGTCCGTGTCACCCAGACGGTAGCAATACACGCCTCCGGGATTGCAATTCGCCGTAAAGTACACGTAGGTCTCGCCGTTTTGAACGGACACGACGGGAGCACTTTTGACCTCTGCGCTCGTCGCCTGCCCGTTCGTATCTCCAACAAAGGCATGGCCGTCGATCGTCGACACTTCGCTCACCGACAGCGACTCCACATCGATCACCGCAAGCACGCCGTAATAGGCCTTCACCCACTTGCTCACCTGGATGTACGTCTCAGACTGACCGCCCACGAAGAGCTTGCCACCAGATATGGTCGGGGTGGAGGTGGAGGTCTTTGCGAACTTCACCTTGCCCGTCTCGCTCAAGATACCGGCGTCACTTAAAGAAAGGCGATGCAGGACGCCATCCATGCTCACCACGAACAGCGTCTTGCCGCCATCGCTGGTCACCACGGTCGACCTCACCGAGGCACCCACGTCGACGCGCGAGACCTCCGCTCCCGTCTTGGCATCGCGTGCGATAACGGCACCCGCATCATCGCCAACTACCACGTATGACCCGGCAAGTGCCGCGCCCGACCAGTAGTAGCCCTTCTCAGAGTTCTCCTGAAACCAGAGGACCTTGCCCGTTTGGATGTCAACGCATACGAGGCTACCTCCGTACGTGACGGACCAATCCGCCACCGCGGTGCCGAAGTACACGCACCCATCGCCGAGTGTCAACGTGCTCAAGGATTGCTGGTCGCCTTGCGCGGTCGCGGAAAGGGCGGGCGTCATCCACAGCGTAACCAGACGGTCGGCGGTCAGGGCCTGAAGACGACCACCCGAAAGTGGCACGATAATGCGGCCATCCACATAGACCATGCGGGCGATGGAGTTGATGGGCGCCACCAAGGTGCCCTCGCGCTCGGTCTCACCGGTTTTCGCGTTGAGCTGCAGCAGTTTTGAACCGGCAGCGATATAGACGTAATCGCCAACGTAAATGGGATCGGAAACGTTCGTGGCCCAATCGGCGGAATCTTTAATCTGGGTGACCCACGACTCTTTGACCTCGTCCGTGGGCGTGGGTGCCGTGGTGTTCGATCCGCTGGCGAATCCCGGCCACACACTGTCCCAATCGGGGCGCTCGGCGTCGGGCTGCGGCGTCACCGGTGAAACCTCGGGGACGCTCGATCCGTACGCGGAGTACGCCCAGGTGATCACGTCACCGGTCTTGAGGAACACGCTGCTCGCCCCGACATCGGAGGCCGTACCGTTGACGAAGAGCTGCCAATACTTGCCCGTCGCCTGGTCCCAGCCGAGCTTCTCACCCGTATAGGGCGAGGTGATGGTGTTCAGATAGAGCCCGTAGCTGCCCATTCCATAGCCAGCGTCCAAACCGCTTTCTTTGAACAGCGCTTCGGTTGCGTCTGCCGCCGTGGGACCTGCTGCCGTTTCGTCGGTTGCCGCAGCTTCCGGCTCCGCTGCCTCGGTGGTATCGGCCGTCGCAACCGTCGCGGCTTCGGCCTTAAGCTCCATCTTGGCATTGCCCGCCCATTGCACATCGACGCCATTCGCATCGGGCCCAATGACCGCAATGGAAACCTCTATAGTCTGAGCGTCATCATTGGCGACATCGGCTTCCTCTTTGGCGGTGTCTGTGGCCTTGGCTGCTCCCGTCGCAGCGGAAGCGGCGTCATCCGTCTTAGCGGAAGGCGCGTCGCTGTCGGCATCAACGGTATCCGCACTGTCACTGGAGGACGAATTCCCTGCGGCATCGGTGGCGTTCACCTCGGCGCCTTGCTCTTCGGCACCCGCCTGCCCCACGGTTGCCGCAAGTCCATCCCCGGCGCCTTGTTCACCAGCAGCGCCCTGATTCGCATCGGTTGCCGCCGATTGAGCTCCCCCGGCGAGGGACTCCACCGCAGGCGTATCCACGCCGAGCGCCTCGGCG
>NZ_DAWDUX010000001.1:70470-88395 GCF_052346665.1 Collinsella sp. | reverse complement strand
TCGGCGAACGCCGCAGTGGGCACCCGCCCCATTGTCATTGCAAGTGTGAGCGCCGCCACCAACACGCGGCGGACGGCGACGTGACGGCACGATGCCGTCATACGGGTTCTGGCCATCCAGACACCCCTTCCATCCAGGGCCCCGCCCATCCCTTTGGGCGTTCGCAGATAGAGAGGCGATCCGACTCATCCTCATTGCCGCACGCGCGCGCCGTCCGATCTGCGACGCGTCGTCCGCCTGCGTGGGAATCACGGTTACTGGAATAGCCGGGGACTCGCACCCCGATTCTCCTGGTGGCGGGGAACGCACCCCTCCACCGTGCGTCTCCGCACCATCTATCGAGCCATTGTCATATCTGGAAAAGCATACCGTAAGTGCAGCACAGGCGCGAAGAAAGACTACGCGAGCGACGGCGAGCGATTCTCGGCGACGACGCCCACCACTGCATGGGACGCGTAGGGGCTCTCGATTGCGGAAATCTCCTCGGGGGCGAGCGTGAGGTCGCAAGCGGCGACGGCGCCGTCGATATGGTGCGGCTTCGTCGCCCCCACCACGGGAGCTGTCACCTTGGTGAGCAGCCACGCCAAGGCGACCTCCGTCATGGTCACGCCGCGGGCCTCCGCAATGCGCGCGATGGTCTCGATAATGGGCGCATCCACGTCCGCCGTGCCGTCGTACTTCCCGCGCGCGTACGCATCGAGCTGCAGGCGTCTGCTCGTCTGGCCAGGCGCCTTAGCGAGCCTTCCACCAGCGAGTGCGGAGTACGGCGTCAACGCGAGGCCATGGGTCGCCGCAAGGGGCACCATCTCGCGCTCGTCCTCGCGGGCAATCGCGTTGTAATGGCCCTGATAGCTTGAAAATGGGGTCCAGCCGTTGGCGCGGGCGATCACGTTCGCCTCGGCGAGTTGCCACGCATAGCAATTCGAGATGCCCAATGTGCGTATCTTGCCCGCCCGAACCTGGCGATCGAGCGCGGGCAGCAGCTCCTCGATGGGGGTATTCCAATCCCACATGTGGTAGATATACAAATCGACGTAGTCCATGCCCAGGCGGGCGAGACTCGCATCGAGCAATCGCTCGATCTTGGAATCGACCGATTCCGGCCCGCGATCGCCCGGCCGCTCCCCCGCAGGGGCGTGCGGTCCGCCCAGGACGAACTTTGTGGCGACGACCACATCATCGCGTCTCGCGTACTTGGCGAGCGCCCGACCGACGTACTCCTCGCTCGTCCCGTTTTGATACCCCATGGCCGTGTCGAAGAAGGTGATGCCCTCTCCCAGTGCACGTGCGATGATCATCGCGGACTCCTCGTACCCCAGCGTCCAAGCGTGCTGACCGTTGCCGGAATCGCCGAAGCCCATGCACCCCAAGCAGATGCGAGAGACTTCGATATCCGTCGTGCCCAGCTTGGTGTACTGCATGTCGCCTCCCATTTCTCTGACAGCTCCGGCATTATGCGCGATGAAGTGACCGAGCGCAGCCGTGATGCGGATCCCATGAGCCCCTTGAGCTCGAACCCTGACAATCGGCCGCGCCATATGGCGATACTAGGACTTTGAGTCGGCTCCAAGGCAAATCTCCCCTTGGTGACCCGAACCCAAATCACCACATCGCCACATTCGCCACGGAGGCGGCCGCAAGGCAGGTATCGAACCTTAAGGCAAAACGGGTCGTCCTAAGCCATTTTTTGGCATATTCCGCAAACAAGTTGAGCTTTTTCGTACTCGCATCGCACGTCGCCGAGTAGAGGAGGCATGCAAGCAGTTGCAACCTGCGCTTTTACTGCTGCAAACACGCGTCTACTCGGCGAAACCCAATATCGATACGAAAAACCTCAAGAAGCAATCTATAACTGGCGAATCGGCGTGCTTCCCTGGTCGCGATGGGGTGCGCGTTCGCGCTCGGAGGGCACCTCCCCCAACGTGCCCTGGTCGACCTCCTCGCCTAGATGCGACGCGTAATCCAAACGCTCGTCCGTGGGCTTGGTCGCCACGGACCACTTCCTCATCACGCGCGGGATGGCGAGATAGCCAATGAGGGCGCACACCACCAGCAGCAGCACAAAGAACAACATTTCAGTAGACATGACCGCTCCTTTCGACGTGGTCTCAGCGCGCTTTGCGATACTTCTGTCCTACCCCAAACGGATGACCTCAAGCGCATCTTTCCGTCAGCGGCGCAAGCCCTAGCTCGAATGCCGACGCAAGCCCAAACATCAATTTGCTTGCCCTTGAGTGAGCTCCAAGTCGTACGATGGAAAACAGATCGCGGGCCGCACGCATGCGTGCCCGTGCGCCCAGTGAGCGCGCGCCCGCCGCAAAGATGCGCGCCCGTCGCGCGCACGTCGAAAGGAGCCGCCATGCGCATCGCCGAAGTCGCAGAGGAATATGGGATCAGCGCCGACACCCTCCGCTATTACGAGCGGATCGGGCTGCTCCCGCGCGTGCATCGCAATGCCAGCGGCATCCGCGATTACGACGAGGACGATTGCATGCGCGTATCGTTCATCAAGTGCATGCGCGGGGCGAATGTCTCCATCGAGGCGCTCATCGAGTATATGCAACTCTTCGAGCAAGGCGATGCAACCCTCGAGGCGCGCAAGCAGATCCTCATCGAGCAGCGCGATGCGGCGCGCGAGCGGCTGGAGCGCATCCAGGCGGGGCTTGACCGCCTGGATTACAAGATCGCCCATTACGACGAGCTTCTCGCCGGGCATGGCGGCAGCGTCCCCCAATGCTCGAAGTCCAACTAGCCGCCCGACCTCGAACTCCCCGTGGCCTAGAGGTTCTTGATGACCCGCGCGGGGACGCCGGCCACCACCGTGCGAGCCGGCACATCGCGCGTCACCACGGCCCCGGCGGCGATAACCGCTCCGTCCCCTATGGTCACGCCCTTGGTGATTGTCGCACTCGCCCCGATCCACACATCGTCACCTATCACAATGGGCGCCGGGTGCAGAATCCCTCGCTTCGCCGGATCCAAATCGTGGTCGAGGGTCGCCATGACCACGTTATGGCCAACCAGCACCCGATTTCCTATGCGGATGCAGCCTTGATCCTACAACCTGGCCAACAGCTCCTCGGCGACCTTGACGCAATCGCCCACGACCTTGTACTGAGCCGACGCGAAAATGGGCGCATCGGGGTCCTCGTTGACGGCGATGATGGCCTGGGCGCCGGATATACCTGCGACATGCTGGATGGCGCCCGAAACCCCCAGGCTGATCAACAGGCGCGGCGCGACCGACACGCCCGTCTGCCCCACCTGCTGCCACGGCTCGCACCAACCCGCCTCCACGATCGGGCGTGTGCAGCCGAGCTTGCCACCTAGCGCCTCTGCCAGCTCACGCGCGATGCCGAGGTTCTTCTTCGATCCCATGCCGCGACCCACGACCACAAGCACGTCCGTATCGGTTATCGAGTCGGCGGCTGATGCACGCTCGACGCCGAGCAGGCGCACACGCGGACGTACGGAGGGGTCGAGCGAAACGTCTGAGACCGAACCGGAACGCGTGCTATCGGGCTCGGGAGCGGCAAAGATGCCCGGACGCACCGTCGCCATCTGCGGACGGTGCGCAGGACACACGATCGTGGCCATGAGATTGCCACCAAAGGCGGGGCGCGTCTGCTGAAGAAGGCCCGTCTTGGGATCGACCTCGAGCACCGTGCAATCTGCGGTAAGGCCCGTCTGGAGACGAACCGCCACGGCGGGCGCCAGCTCGCGACCGAAGACGGTCGCGCCATAGAGCAGCGCCTCGGGCTTGCGCTCACGTACCAACGCGCAGATCCATTCGGCATGGACCTCGGCGTCGAGGCCGGCGAAACGCGCGTCGCGGCAGCGAATGACCTCATCCGCACCCGCAGCGATAAGGAGCTCAGCGGTATCCCGACGCCCCTCGACGCCCGCGATGCCCGCTGGCAAAGATCCAGCTTCGGTCGCCTCGTCCTCGGACGCGCTCTCGGCAAGCAGCGCCACGACGCGGCACCCACGCTCATCGGCGAGCCCGCGCGCCTTGCCCACGAGCTCGAACGCGACATCAAGCGGACGCCCATCCTCATCCACCTGCACGAAAACCCAGTAATCGCGGTATGCTCCGAGGTCCTGGGCGCAAGGGGCGTCCCCGCGCTCTATGGAGAGCGCGTCCACCGGGCACGCGTCCACGCACGCGCCGCACAGGATGCAGTCATCCGTCACACGCGCCTTGCGGGCGCCGCGCGGACCCTCCACCTCGATACCGGCGTTGCCGCAGGCCCGTACGCACCGCGCGCAGCCGATGCACTTTTCGAAATCGACTACCAACCCGCTCACAGCGCCCTTCCCTTCAACACCTCGGCGATCTGCATTGCCTGTTCCGCGGCATCGGCCGTAATCTCAACGCCGCGCTCATCACGCTCGGGCACGAACGAGCGCACCACCTGCGTGGGAGACCCGGCCAGCCCCGTACGTGCGGTGTCCGCACCAGCCTCCTCGGCTGTAAGCACGGTGATCTCCACCTCTTCTGCCGCACGGATGCCGGCGATACTCGCCATGCGGAGCTCCGCGACATCCTTGGCCACGGTGAGAACCGCGGGCAGAGGAAATGCAGCCGTCGCCACACCCGCATCGGACTCACGCTGCACCGTCACGGTCCCGTCGGCGACGGCCGGCAACCCCGTAACGCCCACCGCGCACGGCACGTTGAGCGCGCCCGCGAGCTCGGGGCCGATCTGCGCCGTGTCGCCGTCGACCGCCATCTTCCCGCACAACACCAGATCGGGCGCGCCAAGGCGCGCAATCCCGCACGAGAGTGCGTAGGTGGTGGCAAGGGTGTCCGCGCCGGCGAACGCGCGGTCCGAAAGCAGCAGACCCGCATCCGCTCCACGCGCGATGCAGTCGCGCAGCAGCTTTTCCGTTGCGGGAATCCCCATAGATAGGACGGTCACCGTGCAGGCTTCGCCCGCCGCGCGGTGCTCGTCTTTGATGCGCAGAGCCACCTCAAGCGCAGCGGCATCGAACGGGTTGACGACCGCCTCGCCACCATCGCGGATGATGGTATGGGTTTTGGTGTCCATCTTGACCTCGGTGCTGCCGGGCACCGCCTTGACGCAAACGACGATGTTCATCGTGCAGCCTCCTCGATACCGTCCAGCTCCCCCACGGCTGCATCGAGGCGCGCCTCGTCGAACAGGTTCCCGCGGTTTAAGCGCCCCGTGGGGTCGAACGCCGCCTTGAGGTGCGCCATCTCGTCCACATGCATCTCGCCGTACATGGTGAGCAGGAAATCGCGCTTGATCTTACCCACGCCGTGCTCGGCGGACACCGCACCGCCCATGGCGGTAACCTCACGCGCCCACGCGCGGAACAGGTCCTTGCCCGCGGCAAAATCGGCCTCGTCCCGAGGCAGAATGTTCACGTGCAGATGGTTGTTCCCAATGTGCCCCCACGCGGCCGATTCCAGCCCGGTCTCGGCCAATGTGCGCCGGTACAGGTCTACGACATCGTGCAGGCGCTCGTCTGGCACAGACATGTCTGAGCCAAGTTTGGTGATAGAGGGGGTCACGCGTCGTCTGCGATCGATGAGCATGTTCACGCACTCGGGCACAGCATGACGGAACAGGCGTTGACGCTCGCGGTCCACGTCCGTGCGGGCGACCCACGTGTCCCGCTCGCTCCCGCCCACTTCCTCTAGCAGGGACCCAAGCTCGCACAGCGCCTCCATCGCCTGCGTTTCGCCATTGCATTCCAGCTCCACGAACACGCACGCGCGGTACGCATCCGGAACCTCGGGCAACGACGCGAAGGCAGCCCCATCCTCGCGCGTGGTGCGCAGGATGTCGAGAGCCGCCCCGTCGAAATACTCAAACGCGCTCGCGCAATCGAGCGCGGGGCGAACTCGCACGACGAAATCGAGCGCCTGGCCCTCATCCTCGAAAAAGCAATTAACACCCCAGGTCACCTGCGGAGCGGGCATCAACGCGAGCTCAAGCTCCGTGATGATGCCGAGAGTGCCGTCGGATCCGATGAACAAGTCCACGGCGTCCATGTCGTCCGCGATGAAATAGCCCGACGCGTTCTTTGCGCGCGGCATGTCGTAGGTAGGGAGCTCCATGCGCATCGTGGTCCCCTGCTCCGTGACGAGCTCCAGCGCGCGGCCCTGCGCGCACACGTCGCCTCGGCGCAGTGCCAGCGTCTCCCCGCTCACGAGCACCACGCGCAGTCCGCTCACGTGCGGACGCATGGGACCGTACCGGTAACTACGCGCACCGGATGCATTGCATGCGGCCATGCCGCCCAGACAGGCGGACGTCTCCGTGGGATCCGTGGGGAAGAACTGCTCGGGGCTGGCGTAGAGCGCCTCAAGCGCCGCGCGAGAAGCGTCATCCCAGCCATGGGCGGGCAGGCTCTTCGCATGCAGGTGACGACGCAGTTCCGATAGGACCACGCCCGGCTCGACCCGCAAGAAGAACGCGCCATCGGCCGCCCGACGCAGCCCCTTGTATGCATTCATGCGGACGAGGCTCACCACATGTCCCCCATGCGGCACCGCGCCACCCGCCAGGCCCGTGCGTGCACCCTGCACGGTGATGGGCGTCGCGGGATCGAGCTCAGAAAGAATCGAGCGAAGCTCGTCTTCGCACGTGGGGAAGGAGATCGACTCCGCCTCGCCGGTGCTGCGCGATTCGTCGCGACGATACTCGTCGTATTCCGAAGCCCAGGGGCGTATCATCTGCATGGCGTACCTCTTTACTTGAGTGGAGTGCTCCACTGTATCATGCCATGCAATTGTTTCCGTTTGGCAAACGGGTGCGCATTCCAGTACCGTCTTCTCCGAACATGAGCCGATGTCGTCGAAGCGCGTCAGCCGCGGGCGGCGTCGACGAAGGCACGCCACAGCTTGAAGTCGGTCTCGAGCCTGCGCCAGGTGTACTCGGGGTGCCACTGCACGCCCAGGCAGAAGGGCTGGCCCTCGACCTCGATCGCCTCCGGCACGCCGTCGGTGGCGACTCCCGTGAGCCGCACGCCCTTGCCGAGCTTGTCGACGCAGCAGTGGTGGCTCGAGTTGACCTGCACCTCGCCCTGCCAGTCGAGCACGCGCGACAGCAGAGAGCCGTCCTCGACCGCGATGGGATGCGCGGGGTCGTGCAGGATGGGCAGATGGCGCCAGTGCACCTTGCCCTTGGGGACGGGCAGGCTCGGAACGTCCATGCACAGGGTGCCGCCAAGGGCGACGTTCAGGATCTGCATGCCGCGGCACGTAGCGAAGAGGGGCTTGTGCGCGGCGAGCGCAGCCTTGATGAGCTTCAGCTCGAAGGCGTCGCGCTCATGGCAGAGCAGGCGCTCGTCATACGGCTCCTCGACGCCCCACAGCGCCGGGTCGACGTCGTGTCCGCCCGGGATGGCGACGCCGTCCGCCATCTCTATATAGCGTGCGATGACGTCCTCGTCCTCGGTGAGTGTCATGATGAGCGGCAGTCCGCCTGCGGCGAGGATCGCCTCGAGGAACACGGTGGCCCCGGTCTCCTCGGGCGCCAGGCGCTCGGGCATCTGAAGGCAGGGCTTGGGCTGCTCCAGGCGCGGGGCGATCAGGATTATCGGTCGGTCGTCTGCTGAGGTCATGCTTAGTGTCCCTTGATGGAGTCGAGAAAGTCACGGGCGCGCTGCGTGGTCGGGTGGTCGAAAAACTCGTCGGGGGCGCCCTCCTCGACGATGGCGCCATCCGCCATGAAGACCACGCGGTCGGCGACGCGACGAGCGAAATTCATCTCGTGCGTCACCACGATCATGGTCATGCCCCGGCGCGCCAAATCGACCATGACGTCGAGGACCTCGTTGATCATCTCGGGGTCCAAGGCGGAGGTGGGCTCGTCGAACAGCATCGCCTTGGGGTGCATGGCGAGCGAGCGGGCGATGGCGACGCGCTGCTGCTGGCCGCCGGAGAGCTGCGCGGGGACCTTATGCGCCTGGGACGCGACGCCCACGCGCTCGAGCAGCTCCATCGCGCGCTCCTCCGCCTCGGCCTTGGGCAGGCCCAGCACCTCGATAGGGCCGATCGTCACGTTCTGCAAGATGCTCATGTGCGCGAACAGATTGAAGCTCTGGAACACCATGCCGAGCTCGGCGCGCATGGCGGCGAGCTCCCGCCCCTCCTCGGGAAGGGGCTGGCCCTCGATGAGGATCTCGCCGGAATCGATCGTCTCGAGGCGGTTGATGGCGCGGCAGAGCGTCGATTTGCCGGAGCCCGAGGGGCCGATCACCACGACGACCTCGCCCTTTCCAACGGAAAGGCTCACGTCCTTGAGCACATGGAGCTCTCCGAAGTGCTTGTCCACATGGCGGAGCTCGATGATCGGGGTCTGTTCTGACATGTCTCGTCCAATCTTTGGGCGGCGCGGGAAGCGCCGGAAAACCATCCTACGGGGCAATGCGGGCCACCCCCCGCGGGAGGGCGAGGCGCTCACGTGCCCGCCGGAGCCGCGAGGGGCGCGGCCTTACGCGGGGTTGGTGCTGTAGCGACTCACCACGCGAGCGCCGCTGCGGCGCGCCACGTACACGGAGAGCTGGTTGATGGCGTAGTTGAGCAGGATGTAGATGACCGCCACCACCAGATAGGTGCTCACCAGGGCGTCGTAGTTGGTGATGAGCACGCGGGCGTTCTGCAGCATGTCCGGATAGCTCACCACGTACGCCACGGTGGTGTCCTTGACCACGACCACCAGCTGCGAGATGAGCGAGGGGATCACATAGCGGATCGCCTGGGGCAGCACGATCTTGAGCTTGACGCGGAAGGGCCTCATGCCGAGCGCAAGCGCCGCCTCGGTCTGCCCGCGCGGCACGGCGTTGACGCCCGCGCGGAAGACCTCGGCGAGCACGCCCGAGGCGGCGAGCGCCACGGGCAGCGTGATCATCCAAAACGACGACATCTTGATGCCGTACTGCGGGACCACCAGGAAGAAGAAGTAGATCAAAAGCAGGCTCGGCACGCCGCGGAAGAAGTCGGTGACCACGCGGCAGAGCGCGGCGAGCGGTCGGATGCCGCTCGTGCGCCCCAGCATGAGCAGAAGCCCCAGCACGAGCGCGATCGCGCCGGCGGTCAGCGCCACCGCGAGGGTCCCCCGCAGGCCGGCAAACAGGTACGACCAGGTGCTCATCTGCGTGAAGAACATCCAGTACCTGGGGTCGAGCTGGCCGGTCGCCCAGAACTGGTGCACGACGAACGCGAGCAGCATCGCCACGGCCACGGCGCTGACCGCCGTTCCGATGCGGATCTTGACCCGCGTCTTGGGGTCGGGGGTCTCGTAGAGGGCGTCGCGGATGCTGACGGCGCCCGAGGTTGCCTGAGCGCTCATCGGACGATCCTCACCTTCTTGTCGATGCGATTTCCCACGAAGGCGATGGCGACCGCGGTGAAGGCATAGCCCGCCGCGGCGATACCGAAGGCCAGGATGCCGCCGGTGGAGCGGGTATTGATGTAGGACACCACGCCCGTGAGCTCCGGCGGGTCGAGCGGCACCTGCGAACCGAGAGAGGTGGTGAGCAGGACCGCGATGAGCAGGTTGGTCATGGGCAGGACGGTGGTGCGCAGCGCCTGGGGGATCACGATGCGGCGGAGCATCTGCCCAAAGGAGAGGCCCAGCGAGCGGGCGGCCTCGATCTGGCCCACGCCGATGGTGTTGATGCCGCTCATGAAGTTCTCGGAGCCGAAGGCGGAGGCGACGAGGATCACCGTGAGGATCACGCAGGTACGGTAGGGCAGCACCAGGTTCAGGCTCGGCAGCGCGTACACGATGATGATGAGCAGCGACACGCCCGGGATGTTGCGGAACACCTGGACGTAGCCGTCGCCGAGGACGCGCAGCGGCTTGAAGGGCGACACGCGCATCACCGTGACGGCGATGGCGACCAGCATCACCAGCGCGAAGCACAGCGCCGTCATGCCCCACGTGGACAGCAACGCCTCCCAATAGTTCCGCCCATAGGTGGCAAGCAGCTCAGACAGCCCCATGAGCTCCCCTTCCCCGACTTCTCATCCAAAGCGGCCCGTCCCAACTGCACGCAGCGGGACGGCCGCCCGATTCCATACATGGTATGCGAAGGGCGCCCCGCCCGCCCGGCACAAGATCTGTCCCAAGCGGACGCGGGCGCCCCGCATATCCCAGACATCACGCGGCGGAGGGCCCGTCCTCACGGGACCGCCGCCGAGCGCATGGCGGACTTACGCGCCGATCGCCGGAGGCTGCGGAACCTCGTCGATCTCGGCACGGTCGCCGATGCAGAGCTTCCACAGCTCCTCCCACGTGCCATCCTCCTCGATCTGGGAGAGGAAGGCATTCACGAACTCGACGCCGTCGGAGTCGAGCGGCAGGCCGATGCCGTAGAGGTCCTCGGGGCCGAACGGGTCGCCGGCCATCTTGTACTTGCCAGGCTGCTTCATCATGTCGGAGAACAGCATGTTGCGGTCGATCACGTAGGCGTCAACGCGACCCTGGGAGAGAGCGCTGCGGGCCTCCTCGTCGGTCTTGAACTCCTGAAGCTTGGCGTCGGGGCAGACTTCCTCCATGATGCTCGGGCCGGTGGATCCGGACTGGGCGGCGACGTTCTTGCCCGCGAGGTCGTCAACACTCGCGATGTCGTCGTTGTCGGCGAGAACGAGGATGGACTGCTGCGTGCTGTAGTACGGGCCGGCGAAGGAGATGAGCTTCTTGCGGTCCTCGGTGATGGAGTAGGTGGCGAAGACGGCGTCGACCTGGTCGTTCTGCAGGACGGACTCGCGCGTGTCGGACGTGACCTGGGTGGTCTCGAACTTGGACTCGTCGCCCAGGATGTAGCGGACGAGCAGCTGGGACAGGCCGGCGTCGAAGCCGCGGAGCTTGCCGTCCTTCTCGTTGAGGAGGCTGAAGAGCATGGAGGTCTGGACGACGCCCAGGCGCATGGTGCCGGCCTCCTTGATCTTGCTCGCCCACTCGCTCGCGGCGACGGTGGCGTCATCGGCAACGGAACCGGCTGCGATCAGCTTGTCATATGCATCGGCGTCGAGCGCCACGGGCTCCTGGTCCTCGGCAGCATCATCGGTGGAGGCAGAGCCGGCGGGCGTGGACGCGGGTGCCTCGCCACAGGCGGCAAGCCCGAGCGTGGCGACGCCGGCGGCGGCAGCGCCGAGCACCTGGCGACGGTCGAACATGAACTCACGGGTCTTACTACTCATGGAAAATCCCCTTCCGTTAGAGGCGATTTGTTAACCTGCCAAATTACAAGGTTAGATTACAGGCGTCCAAAAACGCTTGTAAGGTGTTATGCCCCAAATACCCTAAGTTGTAACAAACACCATGATGGTTTCTTTTTTGCCGGGTCGTCACGCTTGCGCGCGCGACATCCGCCCGATTTAGCACTACGCCCCCGCATCCTCGGACAGCAGGCACCGTACATCGGCAACGACGCCCTCAACCGTCACGCCGTTCTCGGCAAGCAGCTCATCGACATCGTAACGGTCGGGGAAACCCTTGGACACGCCATAGCACAGCACGCGGGAGTCCGTGCCACCCAGATACCGCGCGACCTTCTCGCCCCAGCCCCCCTCGAGCACACCATCCTCAAGCGTCACGACCACCGTATGCGCTGCAGCGATCTCGTTCAGCGTATCCTCGTCAAGCTCCGTGGCAAAACGCGGATTCACGAGCGTTGGAGAAAGCCCCTCGCCCATCAGCGCATCGCACACCCGCTCGCCGAGGCCAAAGAAACTGCCGAGCGCCAACACGGCCACATCCTCGCCCTCGCGGACCACTTGGTAATGCGGCGTGTCGAACGAGAGTCGATCATCACCGCAAACGAGCCCAGGCCGACTCTCGACCCCGTTGCCGGGAACGCGAATCACCACGGGCCGTGCATCCTGCGCCATCGCCCAATCGAGCATGGCCTCGTATTCCTCGCGGCACGCAGGGGCAAGGCAACGCAGGTTGGGCATACCCCCCATGAGGGCGAGGTCGAAGAAGCTCAGGTGGGTGGCGTCGGAGGTGCCGAACACCGAGGAGCCGAAGTCCAGGAACACCACGGGCAGGCAGTTGAGGCACACGTCGTGCCAGAACTGGTCGTAGGCGCGCTGCATGAATACACCGTACAGACCCAGGACCGGCTTAGCACCTGCGCGAGCAAGGCCCGCCGCATACGTCACGGCGTGCTCCTCGGCAATGCCCACGTCCACGAATTGCTTGCCTGCGCGTGCACGACGCCAGGGGGTGAAGCCCATGATGTAGGGCGTTGCCGCCGAGATTCCCACCACGCGCGAATCCAGCTGCATGGCGTTCAGCAGATAGGCGCCGGTGATGCCGGCGTAGGTCTCGGAATCCTCGCAGCGGTTGCGGGGGAACACGTCATAGCTGCCCGACTCGATATCGAACGGCCCCACGTGGTGCCAACTTTCCGAATCCGCCGCCGCGGGCTCGTAGCCGGCTCCCTTGGTGGTGCACACGTGCACCACAATAGGATGGTCGACGTCGCGGACATCGCGAAGGACGCGCTCAAGCTCGGCCTCGTCATTGCCCTTGGCAACGAAGCGATAGTCGAGCCCCAAGGTGCGGAAGAAATTGTTGGGGGCCTCGCCACCGGTCTCGCGAAGCTCCGCGAGGTTGCGGTAGAGGCCGCCGTGGTTCTCGGCGATGGACCAGCCGTTGTCGTTCACGATAACGATGACCCCGGAGCCCAGCTCGGCCAGGGCGTCAAAGCCCTCGAACGCGAGCCCGCCCGAGAGCGATCCGTCGCCAATCACGGCGACTACGCGATAATCCTCGTCTTTAAGGTCGCGAGCCTTCGCCATACCGCAAGCAAGGCTTACCGACGTGGAGGTGTGCCCCATGGAGAACAGGTCATGTTCGGATTCATCGGGATTGGAGAAACCCGAAAGCCCGCCGAATTCCGATGGATCGAGATAGTTGCTCGCACGACCCGTGAGCATCTTATGAGCATAGGTCTGATGCGAAACATCGAAGACGATCTTGTCGTGCGGGGAATCGAATACACGGTGCAGAGCCACCGTCAACTCGACGACGCCCAAATTGGACCCAATGTGACCTCCCACCGAAGCGGAGCTCACCAGAATGGCGCGACGGATCTCCTCGCAAAGAATCGGCAGGTCACAAGGCTCGAGGTCCTTGACGTCTTGCGGCGATGAAATGCGTTCCAGCAGCATGCGTGCGACGAACCTCCCTGGACGCCGAAAAGTAGCAACGTATTGTCTCAGAGTACCAGTTTCCCACACTCCGGTGATGAAGATGTGCGGCATCCGCCGAACGGCAAGCACGAAGTGCGTCGTGGCCGCGTGGCTTGCGACCGTCAGCGCCCGTCTCCAACTGCTCCCCAGCTGCTCCATCCGCCCGCAGCTGATCAGGTACGCCCAGCGAGGAGGACTTCCTTAGACCCGCTTGTGGCGTTTAAGAGCGCGGGCGACGGTCAGGGCGAACCCCACGGCAACCAAAACGGCCGTGATCATGTACACCACGCGATAGCCGGAGAGGAAGATGTCGGGCCGGCCTTCAACGAACGCCGTGACCGGGTGCCCCGCAGCCGCGCCCATCTGCCCGTAGAGGATGGAGGTGGAACCGGAGATGCCGATCGCCATGCCCAGGTACCGAGCGAGCGCGCTGGCGCTACCGGCAAATCCGAGCGTCTCAATGGGCACCGACCCCATGATGAGCGAATTGTTGGGCGACTGGAAAATCGACGTGCCACACGACGCCAGGCCCAGGCAGAACAGGATCCAGGGAATGGAGGCGTCCATCCCCAGCGTCCCAATGAGATACAAGCCGACGCTGAACGACGCCAACCCCACGCACGTGGGCACCTCGCAGCCAATGCGATCGGACACCGCACCGGAAATAGGACCGACAAGTGCGTTGGCCAGGGGGATAACGCAGAAGATGAGACCGGAGAGACCTGGATCGAACCCTCGAGCGTCCTGGAGATAGAACGGCGTCATGAGTTCGTAGACGCCAATCGCCACAAAGCTGATGAACAGGCAGATAAGGTTCACCACGAAATGCCTATCGCAGAAGATGCCAAACGCCACCAAAGGCTGTTCGACCGCACGCTCGTGACGGACGAACAGAACGAGCAGTATAACGCCCACCGCAAACGAACCGGCAACAAGCAGCCCGGGGTTGCTCTGCAGCATGGTGACGGACAGGAATGTGAGCAACATGCCGGGGACGAGTAGAACCGCGCCAAAGACGTCCATGGTCCCACCCTCGACTGTGGACCCTGTGCGCGGCAGAGTAAATCGGCCCAGCACGAGCGAGAGCACACCCACGGGAACGTTGATGAGGAAGATATACTCCCAAGGCATCACCGCCACGATGAAACCGCCGAGCACGGGCCCGCACATCATGCCGAGCGCGACAAAGCTCGCCAACAGCCCCAACGCGCGACCGCGCTCGCGAGCGGGAAACGCCTCGGTGATGATGCCCATGTTGTTCGCCATGGCCGATGCCCCGCCGATGCCTTGCACCGCACGGGACACCACAAGTGCGGGCAGCGTGGTGGAAAGGCCGCACATGAGTGAACCGATGGTGAAGATCACCACGCCGAACTCGAAGAAACGAACCTTGCCGTGCAGGTCGCCCAGGCGCCCGAACACGAGCAGGAACGCGCACATGGTAAGCAGGTAAACCGATGAGACCCATTGGATCTGACCAAGGCCGGCTTCCAGGGCCTTCTGCATCACGGGGAGGGCCACGTTGACGATGCTCGAATCGAACGTAGCCATAAAGGTCATGATGAGCACCGTGAACAGGATGGCCCATTTGTTCGGCTTCTTTGCCGCATCGGTCGTTTGACTCATGCGCGCCCTTTCCACATAAAAGCGGGTTCCCACCTCATAGCAGCATGAGCTGAGAACCCGCGTCGGTTCGGTTGCGCTATTTTTGCATGGAACGGCGCGAACCTCCATGCACATCTCGTCACTTCATGCCAAAACCAAGGCTGCCGCGAAAGGTAACTCTCGCGGCACTCTCGGCACGAATATGCCGAAAATCCTCCGCGAAAGTACACTCTCGCGGATGCTGTGGACACGTGCGGAGGTTGTCTGCACGCGTATGCGAGGTTGTCGAAGGCCTCGGTTACCGCGCCGCCTCGAGCTCGAGCAGGGCGCGTTTGCGCTCCACGCCACCGGCGTATCCGGTGAGCGATCCGTCCGCACCCACCACGCGATGGCAGGGCACGATGATCGAGATGGGATTTCGGCCCACTGCCGCACCAACGGCACGCGGAGAGGGCGTCTTTGCGGCATCGCCTTCCAGCCCCGCTTCCGTGAACCCGCGGCGACGCGCCACCCGATGGGCCAATTCGCCATAGGTGACCGTCTCGCCATAAGGGATCTCAAGCAACGCGACCCAAATCGCATGTTGGAACTCGGTGCCCTCGATGTGCAGAGGTGGGGTCCAACGCGGCGCTTGACCGGCGAAATACGCGTTCAGCCACGCCCATGCACGCTCGAGCACGCCCACCGCAGCGGTATTCCGCGGGTCCTCGGCGTTCAGGGGGCTGCACCCGGATACGGCATCGCAGCCCTCAATCTTCTCGCACGTGACGGCAGGTGCGGCCTCGGCATGCGGCTCGGCATGCACGGCAGCGTTCACCGCGTCCTCGAATACACCTCGCTCCATGTCAAAGGAGGGCTCATCGCCCTCAAGCGTGGAGCCGTAATGCGCTTGGTCGGCAAACCACAAACCCGTGAGCCCACGCGCGTCGGCGGCAAGCGTGATGTCGCCTAGCGGCGAGTGGTAGGTGGTGGTTATCATGCGGTCCCCCTTACAGCACAGTCGATTCATTGTACCGCCGCCGCAAGGTCACCTTGCCTGGCACGCTGGGATATATACGGTACGCAGTGTGGCTTCGCTTCACTCCATAAAACACCGCTACGGTATATATCCCAGCGCTCCCCCTTCCGCACCTGCAGCGCTTCAACCTCTTTATCCCGCCTGCATAGGTAGATGAGTTCAAAAGCACTCAATCGCCGATTTAGCCGAGCACGAGGCGTGGCGGGCCTTATATACCGTAGGAGCGTTTTTGCGGAGCGAAGCGGAACCACGCTCCGGAGCGTATATAAGGCCCGCCACGAATCAGGTGCAGCTACTCGGCGCTCTTGAGGGCTCCCACCATATCGATCTTGTCGAGGCTGCGATTGGTCATCTGGTTGATGATGAGCGTGAACACGAGCGCCATGATCGAGGCGAACACATACGTCTGGGGCTCGACGATCGTGTCGAAGAACAGCGACGGCATGCGCAACACGTACGTAAGGAACCGCGTGATGAGGTACCCGAGGGGCCATCCCGCCACGATGCCGATGAGCGTGAGGACAATCGTCTCCTTGTTGATGTAGCGATACACCTCGCGCCGGCGGAAGCCCAGCACCTTGATGGTGGCGAGCTCGCGTTCGCGCTCGGAGATGTTGGTGTTGGACAGCGTGAAGACCACGGCGAACGCCAACGCAGCCGCCATGACCGTCACCACGTACACCACCACGTCGATGATCTTGAAGCTCTCTGAGAAATCATTGGCGATCTTGGTGGAGCTCGACACACTCACGAACGTGTTCCCAGCAGAGAGCTCATCAGCAAGGGCGATCTTTTCGGCATCCGTGCCCTCGAGGTTGACCAGGAACGCGTTGGGTATGCACGGCTCGCCAAAGGCCTCTTGGTAGGCACTCTCCGTCATGAAGATGAAATTTCCCAGGAAGTTAACGGTTATGCCGTCCACACGGGCGCTGCCGGTTTGCAAGGCGGTGCCCTGCAGCGCGAGCTCGTCGCCCAGGCCAAATCCCAACACCTGCTCGGCGTTCTTCGTGATGAGCGCTCCGTTATCCTCACGCGGGAGTCCAAGCTCCTCGCCGCCCATCGCCGGTGCTAGGAACGACGTATGGGAGCCGTCCTCGGTCTTCATGTAGGCGGACAGATCCGCGTTGTCGGGGACAACGATGAGCTGGATGCTCTCCTTCACACCGCCGAACTCGGCAGTCACGGTATCGACGCGGGCCTCGAGCATCGTGTCGATGGCACCCGTGGCGCGCAGTTCGTCCTCACCCTGGGAGAAGTCCGCGTCGGCCGTCACGGCCAGCAGGTCGTAGCGCACGATGCCCTCCGAGCCGTACTGACGCGGCTTGAGCGAGATCACCGTGTCGCGAATGCCCAGGCCGCAGATCATGAGCGCGGTGCACCCGGCAATACCGAAAACCGTCATGAGGAAGCGCTTTTTGTAGCGGAAGAGGTTGCGCGCGCTCACCTTGTTGAGGAAGGAGAGGCGCCGCCACACGGGCGTGATGCGCTCGAGCAGGATGCGCTTGCCCGCGCGCGGGGCCTTGGGGCGCATGAGTGAGGCAGGCGTTTCCCTGAGCACGTGGCGGCACGCGAGAAACGTTGCGCCCACGATGCCGACGGCGAACAGGGTGATGCCGAGTGCCGCCGTGAACGCGTTGAAGTGCAGCTGGAACGGCGGCAGCGCGTACATGGTGGTGAAGATGGTGAAGATGATCTCGGGCAGCACGATGAAGCCAAGGGCGTCGCCTGCAATGCCGCCGGCCACGCATGCGGCGAACGAGTAGATGAGGTACTTGGAGAGGATGCGGCCGCGGCTATACCCGAGCGCTTTGTACACACCGATGAGTCCGCGGTCTTCCTCGACCATGCGCGTAACCGTGGTGAGGCTGATGAGCACCGCCACCGTGAAGAAAATGAGGGGGAACACCGTGGCGATGGACTCGATGGAACTCGCGTCCGACTCGATGCTCGCATAGCTGGCAAGCGAGCTGCGATCCTGGATGTACCAGGTGGCACGCTCGATGCCATCCACCTCGGAACGTGCATCGGCAAACTTGGCATTCGCGCTGGCCTTTTGCTCATCGAGCTCCGCTTGGCCCTCGGCGGCGTCGGCAGAGCCCTCGGCAAGCTCGGCGCGACCGCC
>NZ_DAWDUX010000001.1:0-70460 GCF_052346665.1 Collinsella sp. | reverse complement strand
GCGCCTCGGTGCTGGCGCGCTGTTGGTCGAGGGTTGCCCGCGCCGCCTCGAGTTGCCCTAGGCCCTGGTTCGCCTTGGCGCGGGCCGCGTCAAGTTGCACCTGACCAGCCTCGATCTTGCCGAGCGCCGCCTGCACCGTGGGCTTGCTGAGCACCGCGTCCGCGATGTCGTCGGCTTGCGATGACATGTCGGAAAGCTGGCCCGAGAGCGTCGTCAGCGTGTTCTTGATGGTGAGGACCCGGTTCTTGGCCTCTTGGATATCAGACTCGTTTTCTGGATATGCGGAGACGAGTGCCTTGATCTGCTCGATCTGACCTGAGAGATCGGGGCGAATGACGGCAAGCCGGTCGAGCGCGGCGAGCGCCTCCTCCTTCGCCGCGGGATCGCCGACGGGCAACCGGTCGAGCGCGGCAATGATCCCGTCGCAAAGCTCCTCGGCCTGCTGCAATTGGCCAGACGCCTCGTCAATATACGCCGTGATGGCCGTGGTGAATTCCGCCTTTGCCGTGGCGTCACCCTCCAGCAACCGCTGCCAAGCGGCCTCCGGCCACGTATGGCCGGTGAGCCCGCTGTTCATGATCGCCTTGAGCGTTGCGGCTCCCGACTCAGCCTGAGCTATCTGCGCGAGAGCCGACTCAGCTTGAACGCGTCCAGCGTCGAGCTCGGTCTGCCTGGCGTCAATGACGGCCATGCCGTAAGTCAACTGCGTGCGAGATGCATCGAGCTTGGTCTGGGCGTCCGCAAGCTGGCGGCGCGCATCCGCCCCTTGCGCCGCGAGCGCGGCCTCGCCCTCGGCTATCTGAGCAAGTGCATCATCAATCTGGGCCTCCGCATCTTCGAACTGCTTGTCCGCCTCCGCCTGCGCGTCGTCGACCTCTTTGCGTGCATCGGCTTTGAGGCCCTCGCTCCGTGCCTCCTCGCGCTGCTCGCGAATGTCCTCAACGCGCTGTTTCACCTCATCGACCATATCCTTGTACTCATCGGAGTAGGTCATGAGATCTGCCGCGCCTTTTACCGTGAGGTAGGCAACGGTGAACGTGCCACGGTCCAATACGGCGCCGGGTGTGAGGAAAAATGCGTACTGCGATCCTCCCGAGCTGCGAAAGCTCATAGTTTTGCTACCCGCGTTCACGTCCATGGGGTCGAGCACGGAAGCTGTGATCGTGTACTCGCCGCGCTTGAAGATGGCGGAGGAGCCTCCCGCTGCCAGGGCCGTATCGTCAGCGGCGTCGGCGGTCCCCGTGGCATCGGCGGTCACCGCAGCGCCGGCGGCTCCCGCGTCGTCGCCCGCTTCGCCAGCGTCGTCGGCGGCCCCTGCGGCGCTGGGCTCCTCGTCCTCGCCCTCGAAGGTCACGGTATCACCGATCTTCTTGCCGCTCACATCGAGGTACTTCTGCGTCACAGCGACCTCGTTGATATCGCGCGGCAGACGACCCTCGATCACCTGGGGCTCATTTAGGCCCGCCGGCGAGAGTGCCTTGAGGTCGACCTTCGCGCTTGCATCCTTGACCTGCGTGTATGCCGTTTCGGAATACCCGCCCTCCGCCGCGTCGACGCCGTCTATCTTGGCGAGGGCCTCTATATCGCCCTCGTCCAGACCCAACGTGGACTGAATCGAGATGTCGAACAGCCGCTGGCTGTCGTAGTAGCTGTCGGCGGTGAAGCGCAGGTCGTCGCAGGCGGCCTTGAGGCCGACGAGCATCGTGGCGCCCAGCGCGGTGATGACGAACAACGAGATGAACCGCTTGAGATTGCCCGTGATGGTGCGGGCGATGTCCGTTCTGAACGCGTTTGGACGCCGGTTACCGGAACGACGGTCCGTCTTTCTCCCCTTCATAGACACCGTCGCCTACCACTCGATATCGGCGATGGGTGTGGGTGTGGCGTTCACGCGCATGTCGGTCACGCGGCCGCTCTTGAAACGGATGAGGCGGTCGGCCATGGGGGCGAGCGCGGAGTTATGCGTGATGATGAGGACCGTGATGCCATCGCGACGGCACGTGTCCTGCAGCAACTGCAGCACTTGCTTGCCCGTCTGGTAATCGAGGGCGCCCGTGGGCTCGTCGCACAGCAGGAGCTTGGGGTTCTTGGCCAGCGCTCGGGCGATGGATACGCGCTGCTGCTCGCCACCGGAAAGCTGCGAGGGGAAGTTCGCCATGCGCTCGCCCAGGCCCACCTTGCGCAGGCACTCGGCGGCGTCAAGGGAGTCGGGGCAAATCTGGGAAGCGAGCTCGACATTCTCAAACGCGGTGAGGTTGGGCACGAGGTTGTAGAACTGGAACACAAAGCCCACGTCGGCGCGGCGGTACTCCACGAGGTCGTCTTCGGAGGCGGAGCTCACGTCGCGCCCGTCGACGACAACGCGTCCACTCGTGGCGGTGTCCATGCCGCCGAGGATGTTGAGCGCGGTGGTCTTGCCCGCGCCGGAGGCGCCGAGGATCACAGCGAGCTCGCCGCGATCGACCTCAAACGACGCCCCATCCAGCGCGTGGACTTCGGCATCACCCGAGCCATAAACCTTCGTCACATCGCTGAACTCGATATATGCCATACGCGGCGCTCCCGTTGCGTGGGTTCCCATTATGAATTGATATACCCACAAGTATAGGCATCAGGCAAATACGTGGGCAGCATGTGCGAATATCGAACCACATCGACCCGACAGCTTGGAGAATACCGATCGCGCTCTTTGCGCTGGCGGACGTTGCGGTGCCTGCGCTCGCAAGAGAACGTGGTTACTTTTGCAGCAGGACCGCGCCGAAGGCGGTGGGGCCGCAGTGGCTGGAGATCACGCCACCAACCTGCGTCCACGTGATGTCCTCGAAACCGAGCTCGCGGGCATATACCTCCATGTCGCCGCGCAGTTCCTCGGACAGGCCCACGGAATACGCGAGACCAATATGCGAAAAATCGATATCGCCCTTCTCGACCATGTGGTCGAGGAACGCACGGGCACACTTGAGCATGGAGCCACGGAATTTCTTGGTGGCGACGAACTTGCCGCCCGTGACCTCGATGCACGGCTTGATCTTGAGCAGATGCGCACCAAGGAACGCCACGTTGGAGAGGCGACCGCCCACCTTGAGGAAGGCGAGGTCGGTGGGGACGAAGCCCAAAAGCACGCGATCCATCACGCTCTCGACGAAGGAGAATATTTCCTCGACCGTCGCATCGGGGTTCGCCTCGATATACTTGGCGGCCTCGACGGCAATGAGCGACTGACCCACAGAGACGAAGCGTGTATCCATCGAGTACACGTAGTCGCGGCCCTCGGCGGCGATCTTAGAGGACTGATGCGAGCAGGTGGTCACCTCGGAATACGCAAGGTGCAGGATGGTGGCTTCGGGCTGCTCGGCGTGGATGCGATCGTAAACCTCATTGAAGTCCGCAGGAGAACAGCCGCTCGTCTTTGGCATCTGACCCATCTCATTGCAGCGCGAGTAGATCTCAAGCGGATCGATCGAGCCGTCGTCCACCGTCTCGTCCCCCATCGTCACGTGCATAGGAACACTCACGATTCCATAGCGCTCACGCAGCTCCGGCGTGACATCTGCGCCGGATTCGACCACGATGACATACTTGCTCATACAGACCACGACCATTCTTATCGTATTCAGACGCGAAAGGCGCCGCCCGCACATCCGTGCAGACGACGCCCTCCGCTGTCATTCCGTGCTTCGACTAGATTGTACACACTTTACTTAGTAGTGTTGCTTTACTCGTGGACGGTTTCGATTGCCGTTGAGCAGCTGCACGCAACGTACGCGGCCTACTCGCAGAGCAGCTTTGCAATCTGGACCGCATTTGTCGCCGCGCCCTTGCGAATCTGATCGCCGCAGCACCAAAACGTGATGCCGCGCAGCGCCTCCGGATTGGAGATGTCGCGGCGGATGCGGCCGACCCAGATGAGGTCTTGGTCGGTCGTGTCCAGCGGCATGGGCCAACGGTCGTGCGCGCTCTCTGCGTTCAGGTCGTCCACAAGCTTCACGCCAGGTGCAGCGGCAAGGGCCTCGCGCGCCTGCTCAAGTGTGATGTCGCGCTCGAACTCGAGCGTGATGCTCTCGGAATGCGAACGAACCACCGGTACGCGCACGCAGGTGCAATTAACGCGGAGCTCGGGCAGATGCATGATCTTGCGCCCCTCGTTTTGCATCTTCATCTCCTCGGAGGTGAAGCCCTCGAACTTCTCGCCGCCGATCTGCGGGATGAGGTTGCTGGCGAGCTGCGCGGCGAATGCGCTCGGTGCGGGAATCTCCTCGCCGCGCCCCATGCAGCCGATCTGCTCCTCGAGCTCTCGCATGCCCGGGACGCCGGCACCACTCGCGGCCTGGTACGTCGAGACGATCATGCGCTTGACACCGGCGATTTGGTGAAGCGGCCAGGTGGGAACGAGGCCGATGATGGTGGCGCAGTTGGGGTTGGCGATGATGCCCTTGTGGTTGAGGGCATCGGCGGCGTTGATCTCGGGAACGACCAGCGGCACGTCCGCATCGAGGCGGAAGGCGTGCGAGTTGTCCACAACCACCGCACCGCGCTTGACGGCCTCGGGGTAGAGCGCGAGCGCGATGTCGTCCTCCGCCGCGCCGAGCACGATGTCGACCCCGTCGAACGCCTCGGGTGCCGCGGCCTCGACCGTGACCTCGCCCCACGGAGTCTCGACAACCTTGCCGGCCGAGCGGGGGCTCGCCAGCAACTTGAGGGAGCCAACCGGGAACTCCTGCTCCTCCAGGCATTGAAGCATCTGCGTGCCCACCGCTCCGGTGGCGCCCACGATGGCGACGGAATATGTCTTCATGTTGTCCCCCTTCTCAAAAGGATATGTCGAATGCCACCCTCACATGACGTGACGAGCGGGCGCATGCTCTGCTTAAAACGGGCTCGGCGTCGGCTCGAGATCGGCCGTGGTAACAATGCCGTTCTCATCGGAGAACGCCTCGTAAATGGTCTTGATGGCGCGGTCAAAATCGCGCTCTTCGACGCCGACGATGATGTTGATCTCGTCGCAGCCCTGGGTGATCATGCGGACGCTCACGCCCGCCTCGCCCAGCTTGCCGAACAGGTGCCCCGAGATACCGGCGCGCCCGCGCAGGTTGCGGCCAACCGTCGCAATGAGCGCCAGGTTCTCGACAACCCCAATCTCCAGCGGCTCGACTTCCTCCTGGATATCGGAGATGAGCGAATACAGGGAGTCCTTGACGTCGGCGGCCTGAACGACTGCGGCAAACTGGTCCACACCCGTGGGCATGTGCTCGACCGAGACGCCATAGCGCTCGAAGACGGACAGGGCACGACGCATGAAGCCAATGCGGCTCTTGGTGCGGTCACGCGAGACGTTGATGGCGAGGAACCCGCGCTTGCCGGCGATGCCGGTGATGATGGGCTCGGAATCGCCCTCTTTGGCGGTCTCGGAAATGATGGTGCCCGGATCCTCGGGCGCATTGGTGTTTTTGATCACGAGCGGGATGCCGGCATCGCGCACGGGGAAGACGGCCTCCTCATGCAGGACGCTCGCGCCCATGTAGGAGAGTTCGCGAAGCTCCTCGTAGGTGATGCGGGGAATGGGCTGCGCGCCCGGCACGATGCGAGGATCGGCGGAGAGGAAGCCCGAGACGTCCGTCCAGTTCTCGTAGAGATCAGCCTCCAGGCACTGGGCGAGGATGGAGCCGGAGATGTCTCCGCCGCCGCGGTCGAGCAGGCGGATCTTACCCTCCTTGGTGGCACCGTAGAAGCCGGGCATGACGAATCCGCCTTCGCGGGCGTTTTCCTTGACGAGCTCCGCCGTGCGCTTCATTGAGAGCGTGCCGTCGTGGTGGAAGGCGACCATATCCGCAGCGTCGATGAACGGCAGCCCCAGGTACTCGGCCATGAGGCGCGCAGTGAAGTACTCACCGCGGCTCACAAGCTCCTCGGTGGTGTACCCGCCGGTACGGGCGCGCTCGGCAAACGCCGCGAACTCATCGCGGATCGGATAGTCGAGGTTCAACTCGTCGGCGATGTCGAAATAGCGCTGGCCGATGTCGGTAAGCAGGTCCTCGCAGGAAACGTGGTAGTTCACGTGAGCGTCTACGAGATACAGCAGGTCGGTGACCTTGGTGTCGGCCTTGGAACGGCGTCCGCACGCACTCACCACCACGAAGCGGCGTGCCGGGTCGGCGTCGATAATCGCCTTGATCTTGCGGAAATGCTCGGCGTCGGCGACGGACGAACCGCCAAATTTGGTGATCTTGATCATGGTGCGCAGAAACCCCTCCCCAGCGCGTGCCGCAAACGGGCAGCGCGACATGACACGTAGGCTGCCACTTTACCATGAGCTAGTAGGGCAGCTCAAAGGTGTCACCATTGTTTCCAAATAAAGAACGTCATGTGGAATGGCGCTGTAAAGGCCCGCGCCTGCGTTCACTTTAGCCAGCCGGAGCGGGACGCTCTGGTACCATGAGCTCCATCTATGCACCCAATTGTGAGGAGATCGCAGTATGGCGACGTACCACAGCACGCGTTCACGTACATCTGAGCTCAGCTCCAAGCAGGCGATTCGACGCGGCATCGCGCCGGACGGCGGTCTGTACGTGAGCGACGCGCTGGGCGAGGCCACCATCAACCTCGCCAGCCTCGCCTCCAAGGACTACTTCGAGCTCGCACGCGAGGTGCTCGGCGCGCTCCTGCCCGACTACAGCGCCGACGAGATCGCCGCCTGCGTTTGCGAGGCCTACGAGGGCACCTTTGCCAGCGACGAAGTCACCCCCGTGGTGCCGCTCGCGCAGGCCCCCAACGCCGATGGCGTGCCCTCCTACGTCCTCGAGCTCTGGCACGGCCCCACCAGTGCGTTCAAGGACGTTGCCCTGCAGATGCTCCCCCGCCTCATGGCCCGCACGGCTGACTCCGCCGCTGAGGATGCGCCCGCCAAGATCCAAATCGTCACCGCGACCTCGGGTGACACCGGAAAGGCGGCGCTTGCCGGCTTTGCCGACGCGCCCGGTGTGGGCATCACCGTCTTCTATCCAGAGGGCAAGGTCTCCCGCGTGCAGGAACTCCAGATGAGTACGCAAGAGGGCGGCAACGTCACCGTCTGCGGGGTGCGCGGCAACTTCGATGACGCTCAGAGCGCCGTCAAGCGCATCTTCGGCGACATCGAGCTCGCCGAGCACCTGGCAGAGCAGGGCGTGATGCTCTCCAGTGCCAACTCCATCAACGTCGGCCGCCTGGTGCCGCAGGTCGTGTATTACTTCGCTGCCTATGCTCAGCTCCTGCGCGCAGGCGCCATCGAGCCGGGCGATGCGGTCGAGTTCTGCGTGCCCACCGGCAACTTCGGCGACATCCTCGCCGGCTACTACGCCAAGCGCATGGGTCTGCCCGTGGCCAAGCTCGTCGTGGCAAGCGATAAGAACAACGTGCTCTACGATTTCCTCACCACCGGTACCTACGACCGTCAGCGCCCCTTCTACACCACGACGTCGCCGAGCATGGATATCCTCATCTCGTCCAACCTCGAGCGCATGCTCTACTACCTGAGCGACGGCAACTGCGAACTGGTCGCGCAGCTCATGGAAAGCCTCAGCGGCGAGGGTTCCTACACCCTGCCCGCCGACTTGCTCGCCCGCATCCAGGAGGTCTTCGGATGCGGTTGGGCCGACGAGGACCAGGTCGCGAACGCCATCAAGGAGTGCTGGGACGCGAACGGCTACGTGATCGACCCGCACACTGCATGCGGCTTCCACGTCCTGGCTGAGCAACCCGCCGCCCCGGATGCCAAGGCGCGCATCCTGCTCTCCACGGCGAGCCCCTACAAGTTCCCCCGCGCCGTCGCCGGGGCGCTCGGCCTGTTCTGTCCTCCGAGCGACTTCGCCTGCATGGACGTCCTCGCCAAGGCGACCGATACCACCGCGCCCGAGCAGCTTTCCACGCTCCAGGACAAGCCCGTCCTCCACACCGACGTGGTCGATATCGACGATATGCCCACGTACGTGGAGAACGCTGCCACAGCGCTGTAGAAGATACGTATATGGGTTCCGGCGTGTTTCATCCGGCGCTCGAACAATCCCGACTCGCACGAAGGCCACTTAAGGTGGCCTTCGGCTCATGCGGAACTCGCGGCGGACGAAACACGCCGGAACTTGAGCATGCTACCCATGCTTAAGTCGCCGTGATAGTGAGAGTTAGGCCGCCTCTTCGGCGAGCGGATCGGCAACGCACTCGCTCGTCTCGTACATGCTCCAAGGGTCCAAATCAATACAAGCAGCTTCATCATGGTTTCCGGCAACGTCCCACGCAACGGCGTCATTCATAACTGTCAACCTGTTTGAAAAGAAATCTTCATCTGATAGGCGGGCAAATACACCGCCCCGCTCGATGAGGGACTTGATGTCTGCACGGCGCACCGACCCGTCAGAGAAATACGCATACACGGTATAATCGTCGCCTGCAAGCGCCTGGACAACGCGGGGCAAATACTCCATGTGGCACCTCCTACATCAAAGGACCAATTGAATTGAGAGGCTTGCCCGCAGCCGCCAATTCCCAATTTTGCATCAATTCATCTTCCCAAAAACAATGCAATAACCGGCATAGGCACTCATTTCAACGGCGTGAAAAATAACTTTATTGTACCCGCGCGCTCATGCCTTAAGAACAGCCCCTGATAGGATAGTAAGGTGAGTTTCATCCTCAAGAAGGAGAGCCCCATGATCAAGATCACTGTTCCCGCTACGAGTGCGAACCTCGGTATCGGCTATGACACGCTCGGTATGGCCGTGTCGCTGTACTCGCATTTCACCTTCGAACGCTCGGACGAACTCGAAATCACGGGTTGCCCTGTGGAGTTCCAAAGCGAGAACAACCTCGTGTACGTCTCTTTCGTCGACGCCCTGCGGGAGTGGGGTGAGGAGCCCTTCCCGGTCAAGCTCGACATCCATACCGAGGTGCCCGTGGCGCGCGGTCTCGGCAGCAGCTCCACCTGCGTGGTCGCTGGCATCATGGCAGCAGCCGCGCTCACCAGCCATACCGTCGACCGCGCTGAGCTCGTCCGCATCGCCACGTCCGTCGAGGGGCATCCCGACAATGTGGCCCCCGCGATCTTGGGCGGTGCCGTGTGTTCCTTCACGCCCGAGGGCGGCCTGCCGCGCTGCCTTCGCTATGACGTGAGCGGTCGCTTGCGCTTCATCACCATCATCCCGCCCTACGAGGTCCATACGAGCGAGGCGCGCAAGGTGGTTCCGCAGGAGGTGCCGCTCTCGAACGCGGTGTGGCAGATGGGCCGTATCGCCGGCATGACGCGCGGTCTGGAGACGGGCGACCTCGCGCTCATCGCCGACGCGAACGACGATCGCCTGCAGGAGCCCTATCGCCGGGCACTCATCCCCGACTACGATGCCATCCGCGCCACGTGCCTGGACGGCGGGGCGGGAACGCTGTGGATCTCCGGCTCCGGATCGACCCTCATGGCTGTGACTGACGATACTATCGTCGCCAAGTTCCTGCAGGTGCGCCTCCGCGAGGCCTTCCCCGCCTGCGAAACCCACATCCTCACCTGCGACACCGAAGGCGCGCAGATCGAGTACCTCTAATTTCCAACTGGGGACGTAGTCGTTCTGCAAAACTTGCGATTTGGTATTGACAGCAGGCTTTCGTCAGCTGTCACGATCCCTTACTCAAGTTCTATCATGGCTATGATGCTTGTTTCCGGCATTCGCCCATACCTCGAAGGGAACCCCATGAACTACCAAACAATCGGATCGACTGAGTACGAGGCGAGCCGCATCGCAATGGGCGTCATGCGCATGGCTGGAAAAACGCGCGATGAGGCCCGCGACATCGTCCAGACGGCACTCAACTGCGGGATGAACTTCTTCGATTCCGCCGACATCTACGGTGCGGGCGAAAGCTCACGCGTCCTGGGGCAGGCCCTGCACGACCTCGGGGTCGCCCGCGACGATGTCATCCTCCAGACCAAATTCGGCATCGCTCCCGACTTCACCGGGAAGCGCAACGGCATCTACGACTTCTCGCGCGACCACCTGCTCTCCTCGCTCGAGGCCGAACTCGAGCGCCTGCAGACCGACCACGTCGACTTCGTGCTCCTGCATCGCCTCGACGCCCTCTGCGACCTCGACGAGCTCGGCGACACCATGGCCCACATCGTCGACTCCGGCATGGCGCGCCACATCGGCGTGAGCAACATGGGCCCCTGGAGCTGCGAGATGCTCCAGGCCAATCTCGATCAGAAGCTCGAGGTCAACCAGCTCCAGTTCGGCCTGTGCCATGCCGGCATGGTGCGCATGCAGATGCACGAGAACATGGAGGACGACGCCGCGGCCGACCGTGATGGCGGTGCGCTCTCCTACGCGCAGCTCACAGGCATGACCATCCAGGCCTGGAGCCCTCTTCAGTACGGCATGTTCGCAGGAACCTTCATCGATAACGAGCAGTTCGCCGAGCTCAACGGCGTCTTGGCTCAGATCGCCGAGGAGCGGGGCGTCTCCAAAGAAGCCGTTGCAATCGCCTGGATCTTGCGTCATCCCGCCCGCATGCAGGTTATCTCGGGTTCAATGGATCCCGAGCGCATTCGCGCCATCGCCCCCGGTGCCGATGTCGAGCTTACTCGCCAGGAATGGTACGACCTTTATATCGCCGCGGGTAACGACCTGCCATAAGACGGAAAATGTGTTCGTGACGTGCACAAACGGTGCTGACATCATGAACGAGTTGAAAACCGTTTTCGATGGGGAGCATGCGGGTACATCACTAGTACTCCACCCCTCACAAAAGGCGGCGCCAGGTCTCTCCACCGGCGCCGCCTTTTTGTTTGCACTGAAGCTCCCGTTATGCCTTCCCCGCCGTCGGATCATTCGCCCGCGCGGGGGGCTTCCGGTCCGTCGGGCAACCCGGCTAACCCTGGCAGTTGTGTTCCGCTGCCCTGCCCATACGCAGCCCATGCAGGACCGCTTCGCGCAACTCGGGAATGCGACCCTTGTCCATAGCCGGCACATCCTTGAGCGGATACTCGATCCCAAGCTGCTCGTACTTCACGATGCCCATGGTGTGATACGGCAGGAGTTCCAGCCCCACCACATTGCGCCAGGGCGCGATCAGCCTTCCGAGTGCCTCGCATTCCTCGACCGTGTCGGTGATCCCGGGGACAACCACATGGCGAATGACGACCTTGATCCCGCGTCGCGCGAGCTCGTCACCGAACGCGATGATGTTGTCCGGTGCGCAGCGGGTCAGGTCCTTATGCCCCTGCGGATCGCTGTGCTTGATATCGAGTAGGACGAGATCGGTCTCCGAGAGCACGTTCTCGAACCGCTCCGGACGCTTGGGATTGTACGCATAACCGCAGCTGTCCAGGCACGTGTGGACGCGCCCGTTGGGGTTGTCGTGCATCGCCTTGAAAAGATCGCCCACGAACTCCGGCTGCAGCAGGGGCTCTCCACCCGTGACTGTGATCCCGCCCGTGCGGTAAAACGGGCGGTTGCTCTCGAATTCGCTCATGATGCGTTCGACCGTCACCGGGGTGCCCACACCCTCGCCCACGGCCCACGTGTCGGGATTGTGGCAATATGCGCAGCGCATGGGGCATCCCTGGGTGAACACCACGAATCGCACACCGGGCCCGTCGACCGTACCCATGCTTTCAATCGAGTGCACACGCCCGAGCGCGTAGCTCGATACCTGGTCCTGCAAGCCGTCCAACTGCACACGCGCCATGAGCCATCTCCCCCTTCATCTGTGGTATCCAACGCAGTCACATTTAACCGCTAGGTATCATACCCTGTTGGACATCCATTGCCCCAACGCCTTCAGCGAAATCTTCCTCGCAGCCGCAATGAAGATCGCCTAAGCCATCAGCTTTGACATACAAAAAACGACAATGTGTACCAAATTTCGCGTCTTAATGGCGATTTGGCGATGCCAGATCGGTGCCCTTGCGCATTTGCGCCATGTTTAACGATCAGATCTGCTCGCATGCCGGCGTTGATCCCACATTTCGCGCAATTGTACGCGGATACGCGCTGAAACGAACACGCTTTGGGATAGACACGCTACCCGGCGGTACACATTGTCGATTGTTGTAAACTCATATCTTCAATGGGTCATTGGAAGCCCCCATGCGCAAAGACGGGCGCCAGGTTATCCTGGCGCCCGTCTCGTCACATTCGCTCTGCTATCGCGAATTAGAAGCCCTCGTGGAAGGTACGGGAGATGACCTCGTCCTGCTGATCCTTCGTGAGGTTGTGGAAGTTAACGGCATAGCCGGAAACACGCACGGTGAGCTGCGGGTACTTCTCCGGATGGGCCTGGGCGTCGAGAAGCGTGTCACGGTTGAACACGTTGACGTTCAGGTGGTGGCCACCCTTCTCGGCGTACGCGTCGATCATGCTCACGAGATTGTCGGCCTGCGCCTGCGGGATATCAGCGACCTTCATGGTGTTCTCCTTTTCTTGTTTGACGCCCCAACGCGCCAGAATAGGAATTGTTACTGAAAGTATATCAGTAGATGCCGCGCCGGTACGCCAGAATTACGACCGGCGCGGAAACATTACAGACGGACCACGTGGCCCGCGATCTTAGCGATCCTCAGAGCCCTCAGGAGCGGAGGAGTCGGTGCAATCGCAGCAAGCAACCGGGTTCTCGAACTCGATGTCACCGAGGTCGATGTCGCCAAAGAAGACCTCGTCCTCCTTGCCCAGCGCGCCCGGCACGATGGAGAAGGTGTTGGAAATGCCGTCCTGCGCGTCGCGGAACGGAAGCTTGGAAACCGAGCTCAGAGACGCGATGGCGCCATGGCTGTCGCGCTGGTGCATCGGGTTGGCACCCGGGGCGAACGGCACGCCGGCCTTACGGCCATCGGGCGTGGCGCCGGTGTTCTTGCCATACACCACATTGGAGGTGATGGTGAGGACAGAGGTGGTGGGCACGGAGTTGCGGTAGGTCTCGTGACGACGGATGCACTCCATGAACTCATGCACGATGTCGTGGGCAAGAGTGTCGACGCGGTCGTCATCGTTGCCGTACTTGGGGAAGTCGCCCTCGATGTTGAAGTCGACGATGACACCCTGCTCGTCGCGGACGGGGTGAACCTTGGCGTACTTAATGGCAGACAGGGAGTCGGCCACGACGGAGAGGCCGGCGATGCCCGTTGCGAACCAGCGATGGACGTCCTTGTCGTGCAGGGCCATCTGAATGGCCTCGTAGCAGTACTTGTCGTGCATATAGTGGATGATGTTCAGCGTGTTCACGTACACGCCGGCAAGCCACTTCATCATGTCCTTGTACTTGCTCATGACGTCATCGAAGTCGAGCGTGTCGCCCTCGACCGGACGGTACTTAGGGCCGATCTGCTTGTGGGAGACCTCGTCCACACCGCCGTTGAGTGCGTACAGAAGGCACTTGGCGAGGTTGGCGCGAGCGCCGAAGAACTGCATCTCCTTACCGACGCGCATGGAGGACACGCAGCAGGCGATGGCGTAGTCGTCGCCGTGGTACACGCGCATGACGTCGTCGTTCTCGTACTGGATGGACGAGGAGGCGATGGAGGTCTTGGCGCAGAACTCCTTGAAGGCCTGCGGCAGGTGCGTGGACCACAGGACGGTCAGGTTCGGCTCCGGGGAGGTGCCCATCGTCTCGAGCGTATGGAGGTAGCGGTAGCTCATCTTGGTGACGAGGGTACGGCCGTCAACACCCATGCCGCCAATAGACTCGGTGACCCACTGCGGGTCGCCCGAGAAGAGGTTCTGGTACTCGGGGGTACGAGCGAACTTGACCATGCGGAGCTTCATGATGAAGTGGTCGACGAACTCCTGGATCTGCTCCTCGGTGAAAGTGCCATTCTTGAGGTCGCGCTCGGCGTAGATGTCGATGAAGGTGGAGGTGCGGCCAATGGACATGGCGGCGCCGTTTTGATCCTTCACGGCAGCCAGATAGGCGAGGTACATCCACTGGATGGCCTCCTGGGTGTTGGCAGCCGGGCGGGCGATGTCGAAGCCGTAGAGCTTACCGAGCTCGATAAGCTGCTGCAGCGAGCGAATCTGCTCGGAGAGCTCCTCGCGCAGGCGAATGTTGTCCTCGTTCATGACGGAGGGGGTGGAGGACTTCTGAGCCTGCTTGTCCTTGATCAGGGCGTCAACGCCGTACAGGGCCACGCGACGGTAGTCGCCGATGATGCGGCCACGGCCGTAGCCATCCGGCAGGCCGGTGATGATGTGGGCGGAGCGGCAAGCGCGCATCTCGGGCTTGTACACGTCGAACACGCCGGCGTTGTGCGTCTTGCGCTTGTTGGTGTAGAAGTCGACGATCTCGGGGTCGACCTCATAGCCGTGCTGGGAAGCGGCCTGGCAGGCGATGCGGATACCGCCGTTGACGTGCAAGGCGCGCTTGAGCGGCTTGTCGGTCTGGAGACCGACAATGGTCTCGCGCTCGGGATGCTCGGCGTCGATGTAGCCGGCCGGGTGCGACAGGATACCGGTCACGACCTTGGTGTCCATGTCGAGAACGCCGCCCTGCTCACGCTCCTTGAGCATAAGGGCCATGACGTCGTCCCACAGCTTGGTGGTGCGCTCGGTGGGGCCCACCAGGAACGACTCGTCGCCCTCGTAGGGGGTATAGTTCTTCTGGATGAAGTCGCGGACGTCGACCTCTTTGGTCCAATTACCGTCCTCGAAGCCTTCCCATGCCTCCTGCATTACCTGACCACGCTCCTTGTCGTGCTGTCGGGACGGCTCTCGCCCCGATATCCGGCATCCCCGAACAGCGGCCAGCCATCCCCATGCGCCACTCGCCGAAAAAACGCGCGCGTTTGAGTGAAAATAGCAACCGTTGGCCGAAGATTTATTCACGCTTGCAAGGATACCATAGCCGCAGGTGATTCGGTTTATCGTAATTGGGACTTTTTCTCGTTCATTTTATCGTTCTAGGCTGCTCCAGAGCCTCCCGCGTGTAGGTCCTTCCACGCAGCCCTTCCGTGGCCACCGTCCCCTACTCCCAGGTCTTCCAGACCTCGGGGCAATACCCCACGGTCGCCTTGGCGCCGTTGCGCACGATGGGCTCGCGAAGGACCTGCTGGTTCTCGAGGAGCTTGTCGAACTTCTGGCTCTCCGCCAGGTAGGTGATCAACGCGACGGTGTCCTGGTCCTTGGCGCCCTGGTCGATCACGGCGTCGATGCCGCCGGCCGCGCGCATCACGCTCTGGAGCTCGCCCTTGCTCATCTCCTTCTCGCGCAAGTCGATGAACTGGAACTTGATGCGCCGCTCTTTGAAGTAGCGCTGCGCCTTCTTGGTGTCGAAGCTCTTCTTGGTGCCGAAGATCTGGATGTTCATAGGGCCTCCGCCTCTCGTGGTCATGGTCTCGCATGCGCACAGTATGCCAGAACGTCGGCACGACAAGCGGGGGCCGGAGCGCCGTCCGCCCGCAGGAAGCGCTCCGACGTTTACGCCGAGGCCGATTCGCGGCTCGCGACCTCGTCAATCAGGACCGTGTCGCCATGGCGCGCTGCCGCGATAGCAAACAGCATGAAGATGCCCATGAGCGCGATGTAGGCGAAGAGCAAACCGGGGGCGACATCCATTACGATGCCCGACAGGATGGGGGTCGCCACCTGCGCCGCCATCGAGACCGTGTAGTAGTAGCCCGAGTAGCGACCAACGCTGTTCGCGTCCACCACCTCGAGCAGCATGGTGTACACGCACATGTCAACGCCGCCCAGCGCGATGCCTATGGCGAGGAACGCGAGGTAGAAGACGGGGCTGAACCCGGGAATAAGCCACAGGGCTACCGGTGCGAGAGCCATGACGAGCGCCGACGCCACGGCAACGCGCTTACGTCCCACCTTGAGCGAGAGGTTAGCAAGCGGCACATATCCCGAGAGCGCGCCAACTATTGTCACGATGTTGATTATCGCGTAGCTGCCGCCCTCCATGTTGTAAAACATATCAGCATAACGCGAGATATTCGTGGTCATGGCGTTGTAGCTCATGTAATAGAAAAAAGTTGCGGCCAAGAGCATCGCAATCGAAAAGAGTACGGAGCGGTCGGTGATCTTCGCGCGGCCGCCTGCCTCGGGTGAGTCGTCGACCATGATCTCGGACTCCTCGATCCCCATCTTAAGGCTCTCGTCATGCATTTTTTGCACGAGCTGTGGCTCGCGCACACGGATGGCGTACACCACAGCAGAACCCAGGATGACGAGCGCCTGCAGCATGAACAGCGGAATGTAGTTGGGCATGTCACCGGAGGGCACCATCACCGCAATCGCCACGAGCATCGCGCCCGTGCCCGCGTAGCCCACCATCTTTTGGATCGAATCGGCCTTGGTGCGCAGCGGGCGTGGCGTGATATCGCACACGATCGCGACGGTCATGGTGCGGTACATGCAGATGGCGAACAACGTGAGGAGGATTGCGAAGATGAGCAGCGGCAGGCTGCGCATCCCGTTGGCGACGGCGATAAGCGGCACGCTGAAAGCGGCAATCACCGACCCGATCAGGATGAACGGCGTGCGGCGACCGAGGCGGCTTGCACAGCGGTCGGACAGGATGCCGAACAGGGGTAGCAACACGAGACCGAACACGTTGTCGATCGCCATGACGGCACCGGTAGTCATATTGTCCAAGCCGAACGTCCCCGTGAGCATCTTGGGAACGATGCCGTCAAAGACCTGCCAGAAGCTGATCATGCCCATGAACGGCAGCGAGGCGAGCGCGACATGCGCGTAATCGAGCCTGGGCGCTCGGGAGGTGCGGGCCTTGTTCTCTCCAGCCATGTTCATCCCCTATCGAAGCTCGTCGAGATTGCGCAGGAACGCCATGTAGAACTCGATCCCGCGCTTGTACACGTCCACGCCGATGCGCTCATTCGCCGTATGCAGCAGCGAGCGGGCCTCACCCGAGTAGATGAAGCCGCCAAAGCGGTACACGCGCTCGCAAATCTCGCAGAACTCCCGGGAATCCGTGCAGGAGTTCTGCACGTACGGCGCAAAGCCCGCCTCGGGATACACTCCCGCGACGCAGCGATGCAGGTAATCGAAAGCGGGGTCGTCCTCGAACGGGCTCACGGGCGCGGGCTCAGTGTAGGGCACGGCCTGCTCGATCTCGATGGTGACGTGGTCGGGGCTCACGCCGCACGCTCGGCACGCCTCCTCCGCGCGCTCACGGGCGCGGTTGATAGCATCCGTGACCGTCTCGAACGGGGCGATACGGACGTTGAAGTTCGCCGTTGCCACCGTGGGGAGCACGTTGTGGGCCGGCGAGCCCTGCAACTGGGTGAGGGCGTAGGTGGTGCGGATCATCGCACCCATCTCGGGACTCGACGACATGATCTTCGATACGAGTGGACGCGTCAGCCACAGGTTTGAGAACACCATGCGGTACAGGGTCGAACTGCGGCTCGCAAGCTCCATGAGGGTCGCGTCGAGGGCGCGCGTGAACTCGGGCTTACCGGGATTCGCGGCGATATGCTCGCACACGCGGGCGAGCAGGCGCGGGGCGTCGTTCTCGGCGGGCGTCGATGCGTGGCCGCCATCGGCGCGCGCCGTGACCTTGAGGTCGACATGCCCTTTCTCGGAGACCCCGACCATCGCCACGGGCTCCTCCACGCCCAAGGGGGCGTCTGCCGCCACCGCGCCGCCCTCATCCATCACCATATAGGGGTGGATGCCGTGCTCGCGCATCCACGCAACCGCCTGCCGCGCAGCCGGACCCGCAACCTCCTCGCCGTTCGACGAGAAATACCAGACGTCGCGCGGGGGCACATAGCCCTCACCAATCAACACGTTCATCGACTCGAAGATCGCCGCGGCAATGTTCTTAGTGTCGAGCGAGCCACGGGCCCAGATCTCGCCGTCGTGGATCTCGGCGGCAAACGGGTCGTGGTCCCACGCCTGACCCTCAGTTGGCACTACGTCCTGATGTGCCATGAGCACGATCGGGTCGAGGGCGGAATCAGCACCAGGCCAACGCATGAGCAGGCCGAACTCGTCGAACATGGTGAGTTCGCACACCTCGAACACGCGGGGGAACTGCTCGCGCAGGGTGGGCACCCAGGCCTCGAAGGGCGTGCGATCCACGAGTGCCGGATCGTCGCGCGAGATGGTGGGCACCCGCAGGAGCGCCCGGAATCGCTCGACCGCGTCATCCCCCGCGTGGTAGCCCTCTGCTGTGAGCGGTGTACCCGCGGGCGCACTCGGACGCAGGCCCGCTGCGCGCTTCGCACATGCAATTGCCGTGACACCCGCCACCGCGCCCACTGCGGCACCTGCCAGCGCCACCGTCGTTCCCATCTTGCCCATGGCTCCTCCTCGTACATGAGGAGGCGCGCCGCCCCCTCGGACAGCGCGCCTTCAGTTTTCGTTATCCGTCTACGAAATGGTAGCACGTACTTTAGGCAAGTAGAGCAAAATACCCCAGCACCGCGATGCCGAGCACAATGCGGTAGATGCCGAACGCTGTGAAATCGTGACGGCGGACAAATCCCATGAGCCACTTGATCGCAATGAGCGAGACCACAAAAGCGACGGCGCAACCCACACCGAGGATGGCCAGACCGCTCGCGTCGAACACGCCGCCCTTGAGGAAGAACTTGACGAGCTTGAGGAAGCTCGCACCGAACATGACGGGAATCGCCAAGAAGAACGTGAACTTGGCGGCAACGGAACGCGTGGTGCCCAACAGCAGGCCGCCGATGATGGTGGAGCCGGAGCGCGAGGTACCGGGAATAAGCGAGAGCACCTGGAAGCAGCCGATGCCAAGGGCGGTCTTGTAAGAGAGATCCTCGAGCGAGGTGATGGAGCCAAAGTCGCCGCCTTGCGTGGGCTCGATAGCGACGGCGGGAGCCGCAAAGTGGGCTCCCCCGGGACGGGCGTTCGCCGCGGCTTCCTCGGCCACGCGCGCCGCAAGCTTCTTGGCGCGCCAGCGCTCGATCACGATGAACGCGACGCCATAGACGATGAGCGCCGCAGCGACGACCCACGCGTTATAGAGGTGCTCCTCCATGAAGTCATCGAGCGGGATGCCAATGATCGCCGCAGGCAGGCAGCCCACGATGATCTTGCCCCACAGGCTCCACGTGTCGCGGCGCTCCTGCTTCGTCTTGCCAAAGCCAAAGGGCAGCAGGTCGCGCAGGAAGAGCACGCAAACGGCGAGAATAGCGCCAAGCTGGATCACGACGAGGAACATGTTCCAGAATTCCTCGGTGACGTTGAGCTTGATGAACTCGTCGACCAAGATCATGTGCCCCGTCGAGGAGATAGGCAGCCACTCCGTGATGCCCTCGACCAAACCGAGAAACGCGGATTTAAGCAGTTCGATGACGTCCAAAGGACCTCCCCCAGTTTCAACCGTATAACATGACCGCAAGCGTGGCGCAGTCAAATCATTCTTCCGCCTATTATCGCCCCTCTTCGCCCAGTGCACCGAAAAAGCGCGCCGTTCGTGACATGTTACGCACCGGAAACGGGCAATTGGGTATAACTGTGGCATGGTAAAGCACCAAACGGTGGGTACACGGAAGCCCGCCACAGGCCAAGGAGGTCACCATGCACGAAGGTTATTCCAAGGTATTTGTTGCCCTTGACGGTACCGACCAGCAGGATTTCGTGCTCGCACGCGCCATCAAAGTCGCCGCGAACAACGGCGCTGCTCTTGTTATCGGTCATGTCATCGATTCGACTGCGCTCGAATCCGCTGGATCCTACCCCGCCGATCTGATCCAGGGCCTGCAGGATGCCTTTACCAACTCCATCGCGGCCCAGGTCGAGGAGGCCAAGGCGAACGAGGCGATTCCCTCCGTCGAGGTCATGATCCGCGCCGGGCGCATACGCGAAACGCTCAAGGACGAGATGCTCGACGTGATCAAGCCCGACCTCGTGCTCTGCGGTGCCCGCGGTCTTTCTTCCATTAAGTACGCGCTGCTGGGCTCCATCTCCACGTTCCTGTTGCGCAACACCGATTGCGACATCCTCGTCGTGAAGTAGTCGCTCCCCACCGTCCGGGATGGGTATTTCTTGAGCAAACATTCCGCAGGAAAGCCACCCGAAGCTGGCTTTCCGAGGACGTTTGCGAAGGAATTACCCATCCCGGTCGTTCGCTTTATACTTCGCGAGAACTTAAAACTCGACCGAACGTCAAACGGTGCATCACCCATACAGGCGATGCACCGTTTTCATATATGACCGTTCGGGAAAGCCGGCTACTCGTTGTCACCCGCCGTCATCTGCGTGGCGCTCAGGCTGCCCTCCATGCTGGTCGCGGCATCGGGCCACACCCAATCGGTGAACGCGGGGTGGTCGTAGCCCTCATCGACGGCGAACTCGAACGCCTCGAGGCGGAACGCCTCCCATGCCTCGATCTGCTCGTCATGCACAGACTCCCCGCGAGCGCCGTCGATCAGGCGCAGCGCCTCGGCGGCCAGCGCCCAGCGGTCCATGTTGTTCAGGCGTAGCATGTCGAACGGCGTGGTCGTGGACCCCTTCTCCTCGTAGCCGTGGACGCACCAGGCGTCGTGGCCGGGACGCGCCCACACCAGACGGCGGATCGTGCCGGCGTAGGCGTGGAAGCAGAACAGGACCGGCTTGTCGCCCGTGCCAAAGAGCTCGGCAAATCGCTCATCGGTAATGGCCTGGTCGTTCTCGCAGGCATTCTGGATCTTGAGCAGGTCGACCACGTTCACGAACCACACCTTGACACCATGGCCGCGCAGCAGGTCCACGGCGGCAAGCGCCTCGAGCGTGGGCACATCACCGCACGTGGCGATGACCATGTCGGCGTCTTCCAAGCTCTTCGCGGTGCTCGCCCACTCCCAGGCGGCCAAGCCCTCGGCGAGCTCGGCGCGCGCGTCGTCCACGGTCACGAAGGTCGGCGCAGGCTGCTTGCCGCAGAAGATCGCGTTCACGCAATCCGTGGACCGGTAGACGCGCTCCGCAACCGCGAGTGCCATGTTCGCATCGCAGGGGTAATAGGCGTTCACCACGTGCGTGTCGTTCGCCTTGTTGAGCAGGACGTCGATGAAGCCCGGGTCCTGATGGGAGAATCCGTTGTGATCTTGGCGCCACACATGGCTGGAGAGCAGGATGTTCAGACCGGAGATCGGAGCGCGCCACGGGATCTCGCGACGACACGCCTCGAGCCACTTGCAGTGCTGGTTCACCATCGAGTCGACCACATGGACGAAGCTCTCGTAGCTCGACCACACGCCATGGCGGCCGGTGAGCACGTATGCCTCGAGGAAGCCCTCGCACTGGTGCTCGGAGAGCTGCTCGATCACGCGACCCGAGGGCGCGAGCAGGTCGTCGTTGTCGGCATCCGCGTAATGACCCGCGAGCCACTGCTTCTTGGTGGCGGCGTAGGCGTCCTGCAAACGATTCGACGCCGTCTCGTCGGGACCGAAGATGCGGAAGTCGTCATTCGCGGCGAGAACGTCGGCGGTGTAGGCACCAAACACGCGCGCCGCCTCGGTCGCGCCCCAGCCGTGACCCTTCTCCGCCACCGGGACCTCATGGGCGTGGATGTCGGGCAGCACGAGCTCGCGGCGGACCGTTCCGCCGTTCGCGTTGGGGTTGGCGCCGATGCGCAGGTCGCCAGTGGGCATGAACGCCGTCACCTCGTCGCGAATCTGCCCCTCGGGCGTGAAGAGGCCCTCCGGCTCATAGGAGCGCAGCCAAGAGCGCAGCACGCGGAAATGCTCGTGGGTGTCGCGGGCGTCCGCCAGCGGGACCTGATGCGCACGCCAGGAGTCCTCGGTCTTCTTGCCGTCGATGTGCTTGGGGCATGTCCAGCCCTTGGGCGTGCGGAAGACGATCATCGGGTACACGGGGCGGGTCTCGTCGCCCATCTCGGCGTTGGCCTTGATGTCGCAGATCTTGCCGAAAACCTCCTCAAGCAGGCCCGCGAAGCGCGCGTGGATGGAAGCATGCGGCTCGTTGTCGAATCCGGCGACGAAGAAGTGGGGCTCGTACCCCATGCCCTCGAAGAACTTGGTGAGCTCCTCGTCGGAGATGCGCGCGAGGATGGTGGGGTTCGCGATCTTGTAACCGTTGAGGTGCAAGACGGGTAAGACGATGCCATCTGTTTTGGGGTTGACGAGCTTGTTCGACTGCCACGAGGTCGCCAGCGCCGCGGTCTCGGCCTCGCCATCGCCCACCACCGCCACGGCGAGCAGGCTCGGGTTGTCCATCACCGCGCCATACGCGTGGCTCAGCGTGTACCCGAGCTCTCCGCCCTCGTGGATGGAGCCGGGGGTCTCGGGCGCGAAATGGCTCGGGATGCCGCCGGGGTACGAGAACTGGCGGAAGAACTTCTCGAGGCCCGCCTCATCATCCGTGATGTCGGGGCGGATCTCACGGTAGGTGCCGTCGAGCAGGGACTGCGCGGTGCCCGCGGGCCCGCCGTGCCCGGGCCCCATGAGGAAGACGGTGCTCTGGCCGTGATCGGCGATCAGGCGGTTCACATGGCCGAACAGGAAGTTGATGCCCGGGGTGGTGCCCCAATGGCCCACCAGGCGATGCTTGACGTCGACGCGGCCGAAATCGCGCTCCTCCCCCGTTTTCGTATCGGTCCAATCGGGGCGCATGAGAGGATTGGAGCGAAGGTAGATCTGGCCGACGGACAGGTAGTTGGCGCAACGCCAGTACTTATCCACGCCGGAAAGCGCCTCCGCGCTCACCGGACCGTCGAGCCTGGTCCACGGGGTGCCGATCACGGGCTGAGTCATGGCTTATCCCTTCCTCCTGAGCGGGCATCTTGCCGCGCCCTGTAGAACATCGATAAGCCGAGTCTAAACGCTAAAACGTTTTATCTATCTTGCTAAAACGTTTCTTCATATCTAATTCTTAAACTGTTTACACTTGTTTATACTGATGGATGAAACGAACTCAAGGGCGGGACACGCTTGCCTGGCACACGAGGCGCGGCGCCAGGACGCGATCCTCGAACTCGAGCGCGTCGTCGTCGCCGATACGGTTGAACAACAGCTCCATCGCGTTGTCGGCGAGTTTCGACACGTTCTGCTCGATGGCGGTCAACGCGGGCTCGAACAGCGAATCCGCCGCGGAGTTGTCGTAACTCACGAGCGAGTAGTCTCGGGGGACGCGCTTGCCGTGCGCGTACAGGCATTTGAGGGCGCCCAGGGCGATATTGTCCGAGCTGGCGAATATCGCCGTGGCGTCGGTGCCGAGCACGCGCTCCGCTGCCGCCGCGCCGTCGGCGATGTAGTAGTCGCTTTCGAAGACCAGGGAGTCGTCCAGGGGCACCCCATGGGACTCGAGCGCGCGGTGGTAGCCCTTCAGGCGCGCCCGACCGGTGTTCGACGAGGTGTTGACCAGGCACGCGATGCGCGTGTGCCCATGCTGGAGCAGGCAGTCGGTGGCGAGGAACCCTCCCAGCTCGCTGTCGAAGCGAACGCGATCGCAGCTCACGCCGTCAATGAAGCGGTCGACCATCACCAGCGGGACGGGCAGGGTCGACAAGCTCTCGACAAGCTGCTCGTCCGCATCGAGCTCGTGCGCGGTGACGAGTATCAGACCGTCGACCCCGCGGTTGACGAGCAGGCGCACCAGCTCGTCCTCATGCTCGGAGGACACATCGGAATTCATGATGAACAGGGCGTAGCCCCGCTCGCGGCACCTGACTTCCAGGTTGCGGGCGAGCGAGGAGAAGAACCGGCTCTCGATGTTAGGGACGATCAGGCCGAACGTCCTGGATTGCTGCATGACGAGGCTGCGGGCGATCTGGTTGGGGACATAGCGCTTGCGCGCGGCGACCTCCTTGATCCGCTTGCGGTTCTCCTCGGAAATGCGGCAAGGACGGTCGTTGAGCACCAGCGATACGGCCGAGGGGGACAACCCCACCTCTTGGGCGATTTCCTTGAGCGTCACCTTTGCGGCCATATTTCCTCCCGAAAACAACAACGGACGCCGGCACATGCCGACGCCCGTTGCAATATTGCCGCACATACACGACTTGGTCAACGGTTTTACCACCAAACGGTCGGTCGCACGCCCCGCACGGTCGCTACGCCCGCGCGAGCGGTTCGAGGATCACCAGCGCGTCGTGGCCGAAGGGGTGCTGCTCGACGCGCGTCGTCCCCGTCTGGGCATCCACACGCACGGGCAGATGCGCCACGCGCTTGTCCTCGAGATCGAGCGCGACCGCCTCCATATCGGTAAACGACCCATGGAGCTTGAGCGCCGTCGTACGCGGCAGGTAGGCGACCACGCGATCGCCCACGCGCGCAACGCGGATGGCCTCGCGGGCGTCGTCCAGCAGCTCCTGGGCGGGCACGACCGCGTAACGGCCTCCCTCAGTTAAGGAATTGAGCACGTGGGGCACCATGCCATAGTCCCACACGCCGGGGAACTGCAGGCACTCCTGCCAACGGAACGGCATGTCGAAGCCCTCGCCCAGCACCGATCCCCTGCTCTGCGCCGTCTGCCAGTTCCATACGCCGTGCGCGCCGTACGTCAGACCCGCCGCGGCGCCCGAGAGGATGCCCGACCAGGCACTTGCACGACAATCCTGGGCCGTGAAGCGCCAGTACACGTTGCGGCTCGCGCCCATCTGCTCGTAGCAGGGCTCTGAATTCAGCAGGGGCTTTTGGGGATAGCTCGCACGGAAATCCTCGGGGAGCTTCCACGCCTCGCTCTGACCCTCGTAATTATGGCCGGGCTGGTACATGTAGAAGTCCAAACGATCGATGAACCGCTCGGGAATCGTGCGGTTGGCACGGTTGATGTGCATGCACCGAAGGGCGTTCGGCGCCAGCTCGCACACGGCGGAAAGGCCCTCCTCGTAATAGCGAATCGCCTCGTCCGACTTGAAATCGGTATCGCCCGTAACCACATAGACGGGATCGAACTCGCCAAGATGCCTCACGACGCGCTCGATATGGGGGCGGATCTCGTCGAACGGCATGACGGGCGCGCCGAGATTCTGCGCGATCATCGACCCCCACGTACCCGGGATGTAGTTGCACCACAGCAAGACGAGCGCCGGGCGGATACCATGCTCGACCGACATCCGGCACATCTCTCGGGCGCGCTCCCAATACGCCTCGTTGGGGGCAGACCAGTCGAACACCGTCCCGTCCTCGCTGGCGTACGGGTAGATGCCGAGGTCCGGGCGGCAGCGATCCCACTGCGGAAGCGTATTGACCTGCAGCACGTTGATGCCCTGCTCCGCGCGACGCGCGAGGTAGTACTCCCAATCGGACAGCTCGATGCTGGTGAAGGCGCTCCAGCACGTATCCGCCAGCCAAAACCATGGCTTCCCGTCGAGCGTGAAGCCGTCCTTGCGGTCATTCACCGCGAGCTTGCCAAGTCCCATGCGATTCCCTTCTCTTCTCGACCCGTTCCCGAAGTCGAATTATCGGATAGCAGATTCGTTAACGAAAGCCCCGCCGGGCGGATGCCGAGCGGGGCCCTGAGTCAATGTAGGTGAGCGGTGGGGCCATCTCAACCTACTCAGATATGCGCGTTACACGCTAGGCGAGAGCCGGAGCCTCTTCCTCGTCCATCTCGGCGAGCTCCTCCTTGGAGAAGCCGGTCGCGAACACCACGGCGGCGGCAATGACGAAGGAGATTGCCATGCCGACGATCGCCCACACGGTGTTCATCTGACCGCCCTGCAGGTAATTGGTAAAGACCAGAAAGTTAGAGGCACCACCGGCCAGGTAGTAGGTGACGCCCATGAGGCCGGAGAAGACGGCGCCGATGGAACCGCCGATGAACATGCCGAGCATGGTGCGACGGAAGCGCATGAGGATGCCGAAGAGCGCGGGCTCGGTCACGCCGCCGGCGATGGCGGAGATCACGTAGCCGAGAGCGAGACCCTTCTCGTCCTTGTTCTTCATCTTGAGGAAGGCGCCGAAAGCGCAGCCCCAGACGGCGGCCATGGCGCAGTTGGTGGACACGAAGACGAACGGGTCGTAGCCGGCGGCGATGATCTGGACCTGGGCGAGCAGGATGACGGGCATGTGCATGCCGCAGACCACGAAGAGCTGCCAGAAGGCGCCGAGGACGGCCATGACGAGCAAGATGCCGACGCCACCCATGTCAGCAAGACCAAAGAGGGCATTGGCGATGAGGCTGCCGATCTCGTTGCCGAGCGGGGCGAGGACGATGAAGGCGATGGGGATGGTGACGATCATGGTGCAGAACGGCGTGAAGACCGTGGAGAGCACGTCGGGCATGACCTTCTTAAAGAACTTCTCGACAAAGTACAGGACAGGCACCGAAAGGATAATCGGCAGGACGGACTGCTGATAGTTGGCAGCGGCGATCTGGATGCCATAGACGGAGATGATTCCGCCGCCATCCTGGGTCGCGACGCTCACGACGGACGGGGCCATGAGGGCGCCACCGAGGAGCATACCCAGAACTGGGGAGGCGCCGAGCTTCTTAGCGGCGGCATAGCCCAGGTAGATGGGGATAAAGGTAAACGTGGCCTCGTACAGGGTGGTGTAGAGGAACGTGTAGGTCGGATCGGTGTCGGAAAGGACGCCGAGCATGGTGGGGCCGAGAACCGCAGCGATGGTGCGGAACAGACCGCCGGCCATGAGCAGCGGAATCAGCTGGGTCATGGAGCCCGACAGATAGTCGAGGATGATGTTCGGCAGATTCTTGAGCTCAAACTTCTCCTTGGGAGCGTCGAGGTTCTCATCGACCGCGGCACCCTGCTTGACGCCAGAGATGGCGACGAACTCGGCGAGCACCTTGGGCACGTTCTGGCCGATGATGACCTGCAGTTGGCTGCCGGAGAACTGGCAACCGAGCACGCCCTTGACCTTCTTGATCTTCTCGACATCCGCCTTGGCGTTGTCCTTGAGCGTAAGGCGCAGGCGCGTCATGCAGTTGGTGGCCACCTGCACGTTCTCGGCTCCTCCTACGAGCGCGAGGACATCGGTGGCAATCTGCTTGTTGTCTACTGCCATGGGACCCCTCCCCAAATTCCATGCGACCTCTCGGTCGATTCTCGCCCGCCTGGCTATAACCCCTTACGGCCGCGGCGAGCGCCTACCAGTACAGCAAACGACGCTCAACCGACTTTCATTGGCTAAACGTTATGTTTACTGAACGTTTACGTATTTCATTATGCATAATATCAATCTTTATCACCTATTTTAACGGTGAACGGTAGTAAACAGAGGGTGAACGTTATGGGGTTAAGTCCCCATCATATGCCAAGTTCTGAACTACCGGCCAATTTACCTGCTATTTTATCAACCTGACTTGTTTGCCTCCATTCAAACACCGTTGGCCGAGATTGCCTCAACAGGATATCGATATCATTCTATACTAAACATGTTTAGGTTATGTCTATCCAGAAGGAGCACGCATGACTTCCCTCACGTACGCAACCGTGACGACCCTGGGCGACTTCGGCCCCTGGATCTCCAAGATCATCCTCGACCTTCCGCATGACGTGCGCGCCGGCGACATCGCGCCCGACGCGTTCAGCGCCTTCTGCGCGCGGCGCAGACGCGATGGGGCCATCGTGATGCGCAAGGAAAAGGGCTCCCACGTCTCCCTCCCCTCTCAGGGCTACATCGGCATCATCGACGCGTATCCCTGCGATGAGCAGGGTCACCGCCTCGCCGCGAGCTCGCACGTGGCACTCGAGACGAGCGAGGAGCGTCTCACCAAATGCATCGAGGGCGGCGTCCTCGGCTCCCAATACGTCGATTGTGACATCACGGTGACGCAGGTGCGCGAGATCTCCGCCGTCGACGGCCCCGTCCCGCTGTCCGGACTGGTCTTCGATGAGCTCCGCGCATCCCTTTGCCCCGCGCTCGAACGCTGGAATGTCGGCGAGATGGCGGAGCCGATCGACGGCATCAGCCTCAAATACGGCTATTACGAGCCCGATTTCTCGCCCGCGGACCCCACCCTCGCCGGCCCGTTCGCCAAACCCGCGCCCAGGCCCCAAAAGGCCGCGCTCCTCATCTATCTGCACGGAGCCGGTGAGGGCACGGGCGAGGCAACCTGGGAGGGACCCGAGCGCGCGTACACGGGTAACCGCGTGACCGCCCTCTCCCAAAATCCCATCCAGGGCTATTTCGGCGGCGCCGCCTGGGTGCTGGTTCCCCAATGCCCAACCTTTTGGATGGACGACGGCGTGGAGCAACTCGGCCGCTCCAACAAGAGCATCTATACCACGGCCCTCAAGGCACTCATCGACGGGTTCATCGCCGAACACGCCGACCGGATCGACACCAACCGCATCGTGATCGCCGGCCTCTCCAACGGTGGCTTCATGACGGTGCGCATGTGCCTCGATTATCCCGACTTCTTTGCGGCGGGGCTCCCCTGCTGCGCCCCGTTCTTCACCGAGAATCAGACGTCCCAGGCGATATCCGCCCTCGCAAAAACGCCGCTGTGGTTCACCCACTCCAAGGGCGACGAGCTGGTCGATCCCCTGGACACCGCACTGCCGCTCTATCACAAGCTGGTCGAGGCGGGGGCAGAGGTGCACATGACCTACTTCGATCACGTGGAGGACCTCACCGGTCGCTACCGCGAATCCGACGGCTCCCCTAAAAAGACGTTCAACCACGGCGTGTGGATCCACCAGTTCAACGACTTCTGCCGAACCGACCTCGATGGCACGAACGTGCTCGTGAACGGAGAACCCGTGAGCTGCTGGGAGTGGGCAGCGGCGCAGAGGCGCTAACGGCCATTGGAGAAAACGCCGAACGGAAGGATCGCCATGCAAGAGGCGCCGCGCGTCATCATCACAACCGACATGGAAGTCGACGACATGAACTCGGTCATCCACCTCGCGCTCTACCTGAACCACATCGACCTCGAGGCGATGGTCTACACCTCCTCGCAGTATCACTTCCAAGGCGACGGGGTCCATACACTGGGCGAGATCAACCCTCATTGGCGCACGAAGGGCGCGCGGTCTTACGAGTGGAAGGCCGTGCCGCCCGAGCCCGATCCCGAAGCGGGCCAGCTCACCGAGTACCGCCCGTTTCCCGAGGGCTGGATCGAGCGCCTGTGGACCAACGAGTACGCCCAGGCATGGCCAACCCTGCAGGCGAACGCCCGGGCCGCAGGCGAGCCCGACTTCCCCACGCCCGAGGAGCTGGTGAGCCGCACCTACGTGGGCAACGTCGCGTTCGAGGGCGACGTGCGCGGGGAGACGCCGGGATCGAACGCGATCAAGCGCGCGATCCTCGACGACGACCCCCGCACGCTCTGGCTTCTGAGCTGGGGCGGCATGAACACCATCGTACGGGCACTCATGAGCATCGCCGAGGAGTTTCGCGACACATCCGAATGGGAGGATGTCCGCGCGCGGGTGCACTCGAAAGTCCGCGTGATGGGCGTCATGAACGGCATCGGGCAGGACAACTCCTGGGAGGACCACGGCAAGGAGTTGTTCCCCGAACTGGTCCTCTGGCGCGTTCCGTTCGCATATGGCGGCTACGTCGATGCCAAATCCGCCCAGCCCGACTCCATCGACCTGTTCCGCGCGCCATGGCCAGAGCGTATGCTTACGCAGGACAACGGCCCCCTTATGGCACGCTACATGCTCTACGGTGATGGCAAGGTCTACGAGAACGAACCTGAGCGATTCCAGTTTGGCAAACACGCCACGCTGGACTGGGGCTGGCCCGGCATAGAGCCGCTGCGGTTCAGCCCCGGGGATTTCATGGCCGAGGGTGACTCGATGACGTACATCCCCCTGCTCGGCTTCGGCCTGCGCGGAGCGGACGATCCGAGCTTCGATACGTTACTTGGGCCGATGTTCCGCGACGGGGAGGCTCCCGCAGTCGATGTGGCGCCCATGAGCTTTGACTCTCTGGGGACTCCGGCGACGCGTAACGTCAACCCGTTCCTCCGCGCCTACCAGGAGGACTTCGCCGCCCGAGCGCAATGGTGCGCGCACGGACCCGGCGATTGCTCGCATCCGGCGCGCGTCGAAAGCGTCTCCGCCGACCGCGCGGCGATAGCCGGCGAGCGAATCGAGCTGACTGCCCAGGTGCTCGATCCCGACGACGCGGGCTTCGATGCGAGTTGGACCGTCTCCCCGCACTCCGGAAGCTACGACGGGACCGTTGATCTCGCCGAATGGCAGGCAGGCGAACTGGACGCTGTATTCACCGTGCCCAACGATGCCCAAGCGGGCGATCGATTCGTCCTCACGCTTTCGGTCAGAACCCGCGCGGATCGTCCCTGCACACGCTATGCGCAGGTCGCCGTGGCGGTTGCGTAGCCCATCTCCCTGCCGGCGCCGTTCCGCTCGGCTCTCTCTGCAACAGCCGAACCTGCTCCATTCATACCCCATGATCGTCGATTATTTTCGTCGATTGTGGGGTATAGTTTTATAATCGTCGATAGATGGAGGCAGCGCGATGAAACTGGTTGAATCTGAGCACATCGAGCTTAAACGCACTGTTACCGAACGCATATGCAAGACGGTCGTTGCGTTTGCAAACAGCTCCGGCGGATCCCTTTATATAGGAATCGACGATTTTGGCAACATCATTGGTATCGATGATGTCGATTCCGAAATGCTCCGTGTCTCCAACATGCTGAACGACTCCATCGAGCCCAACGTATCTGAGCTTGTGGAAATCGAACCGGTGGAACATGAGGGCAAGTCGATCATCGTCATCGCAGTCGAAGCCGGCAACGATCGGCCCTATTACCTCAAATCGAAGGGCCTTGTCCCCGCCGGAGTGTTCACGCGCCTTGGTCCCGCTACCGTTCCGGTTGATCGTCGCGGCATTCGCGCCATGATCCGCCAAACCGATGGAATCAGCTTTGAAGGCGAGCACTGCAATGAACAGGATCTCACCTTTGTGTACGCGCAGGGGACGTTCAAAGCCCATGGCATTCCCTTTGACGAGATAACGCTCAGAAACCTCGGAATTATCGGCAGAGATGGTTTTTACACCAATCTGGGCCTGCTGATTTCCGATCAAAATCCGTATCCGTTGCGCTGCGCGTCCTTCAATGACGATGCCCTTACGGAAATCATCAATCGCATCGACTGCGAAGGATCCATCTTCAGGCAGGCAGAAGAAGCCGAAGCGTTTCTTACCGTCGCGAACGGGCTGCGCTCTTACTTTGTGCCGGGAAAGCTTGAAAGAATCGACAAGCTCGACTATCCCACGCTCGCCATACGCGAAAGCGTCCTCAACACAATCATCCACCGCGAATATGACATGCGCGCAGACACGCTCATCAGAATGAGCCGGACTGAGATAAGATTCACGAATTTGGGCGGCTTGGAGGGGATTTCCGTTGAAGACGCCATCGAAGGATTCACGGAGGCGCGCAACCCCCTACTTCGTCAGCTCTTCTACCGACTGAACATCGTAGAGGCGCTCGGCACGGGCCTTCAAAGGATCGTCCAACAATACAGGGCGGAGGAGCTCACCCCCGCCGTCAAATCGACGGGCAACTGGTTCTACCTCTCGCTGCCCAACGTAAACACCACGCGCAACCCATACCTCTCACTCAGGCGCAACGATGGCCCGAACTTGAGAGGCGAATACGATGACTATGAAAGACTCGATGACGGCGGCATGCTCCCGCCCGAAGTGGCTCGTGCGTTTGCACCCATACGCGCTGCCCATGAGAAAGCCCTTGCCAAGATGGGCCTTTCCCCGAATCAAACCGTGACCGAGCACCATCGAAGAGCACTTGAAGCTGCAACGAGCGAGGGCGCTGGACCTCGATTGTCATGGAAGCCTTTCAATGAAAACGCAGTGTCTGCCGCACGGACCGTTCTCATTGAATTCGCCTCGACACGCGGAGGTGTCTTCTCGCGTCAAGAAGCAGAGGAAGCCCTTGGAACCGGACGCGACGGAACCCTCAAGGTCATCAATGGCATGATTGAAGACGGCACGATTGTCAAAGAGGGCAAGGCGCGCGCCACACGCTACCGCGTGGCGCGCGCATAGGGCGAGGACGAGCTCACCGTAGAACGCAGGTTGCACCGCGCCAGCAGATGCATACAAAACTCGCGCCCCACTCTCTCGAGCGAGGCGCTGGTTATTTCAGGCAACATCCACCATAGAGTTTCTCCCTAAAGGGACAAGGGCTTCAATGCTACTTGGCGTTTGCCTGATCGAGTTCCTTCTTGCTAAAGCCGAAGAGATACGTGCACACAGCAGCGACGACCAGGGAGATGATGCTCGCGATGATACCCTGAATGAAGTTGGCGTTGGTGCCGCCCACATAGCTCAGGACGGACAGGAAGTTCGCGGAGGTGATGACGTACTGGGTAAGATTGGCGATACCAGCATACGCACCGCCGACAAAGCTACCGACCATCAAGGCGCCGAAACAGCGCACGTGAGACAGGCAGATGCCATAGAGCACAGGCTCGGTAACGCCGCCCAAGATACCGGATACGAAGGCGCCGAAGGCGTTGCCGCGTTCCGCCTTACCCTTGAGTCGAAGGGCCGCACCGAGGGCGACGCCGAAGCATGCCCACGTAGCGAAGCTACCCGCGAGCATGACACCGGTCATCTCGCCAGTCTCGAAGAACGAGGCCATCATGGGCATCATAAGGGCCAGATGCATACCGCTCATGACGAGGAACTCCCAAAGGGCAGCGATCACGCCGACACCGAAGAATCCGGTATTCATGCCGAACCAGGCAAGGCCGCCGCTGATGGCGTTGCCCACAATCGTACCGAAGGGGGCGAGCAGGCACAGGATGAACGGCAAGGTGACAAGGAGGCTCAAAATGGGCGTGAACACGGTTGAGAGCATGTCGGGCATGTGCTTACCGACAAACTTATAAACAACAGCGAACAGCGGAACGGACATCATGATGGGCAGGACCGTCTGGGCATAGGCGGCAGACGTGTTGCAGGGGATGCCGAAGACGGTAAACGCCTTACCCTCGGCGATGATTGCGGCGAAATCCGGCGACATGAGGATGCAGCCGATAAATCCGCCGAGCATACCGTTGATGCCAAACTGCTTCGCCGCGTTGACGCCCGCGAGGATAGGCATGAAGTACAGGGCGGCATCGTAAATGAAGTCGAAGAGCACGTAGATGTCGCTCTCCGCGGGGTACAGGCCCAGGAGCTGCGGACCGCACAGGGCATTGATCGCATTTGCGAGACCGCCCGTGAGCAGCACCGGGATCATCGGGGTCATGCAGCCCGCCATGTAACCGACGACGTTCTTCAGGATCTGCATGGGCGTAAGCCTCTTCTTGCCGACAAGCTCGACGTCGGCGGCGGCAGCCTCGGCGTCCTCAACCGCCTCGAGCTCGTTGACGTTGGCAAGTGAGCAGAACTCCGCGTACACCCTGGGCACGTTCGTCCCCACGACAATCTGATACTGCTGACCGCCGTGAACAACGCCCATCACGCCGTCAACGGCCTTGACTTCGTCATCGTCGATGCTGGACTCGTCCTTGAGCACAAGGCGGAGCCTCGTCATGCAGTGGGTCGCCGAAGTCACGTTCTTCGGGCCACCCACCGCCTTGAGGATATCCTCGGCGATACGCTTGTTGTCTGCCATAATCCTTCCTTTCCCGTTTCTTTCCATCCCCCGCCGGCGACTTCGCGCCAACCGGAAAACTTACGTTTATTCGGGCAGCTGATTGCCCGCAATGACCTTCTGATACCAATAGAAGCTGTCCTTGCGAATCCGGTCGCAAGTCCTGATGTCATCATCGGTGCGATCCACGTATACAAGGCCATAGCGCTTGGCGAAGCCCTGATGACTGGAGACCACATCAACAAAGCTCCACGGACAATACCCAAAGATGGGATAACCCTGCTCGATGAGCTCGCCGACCTGGGCGATATGCGCGGAGAGATAAGCGATGCGCTGCTCGTCGTGAATCGCACCGGACTCATCGGGCTCCTCGCTCAAAGCCATGCCGTTCTCGGTGATGATCATGGGCAGTCCGTAGCGATCGTGGACCTTGCGCATGCCGATCGACAGCCCGATGGGGTCGAGGCCGTTGGGCATCCACTCGGTCTTCTCGAGCCTCGGGTTGTCACAGAGGACAAAGTCGCCCGCGCCCCAAGGTGGGAAACTGCCGAATACGATGGGCTCGGTGCGCTCCTTGACGCAGCTGCTGGAGTAATAATTGATGCCGATGAAATCGGGCGTCGACCCGTGCAGGACAGCGTCGTCCCCGGGCTCAACCGCGGGATAGAACCCCTCGCGCCTGAGATAGCTCGCCGCATACGGGGAATACGATCCGCGTACGCTCATGTCGAGCATGTAGAACTGCTCCATCTCCTCGGCATTGAGCGCCGCCATCACATCTGCGGGCGAGCTGCTGAGCGGATAGGTCACCTGGATGGCACAGACCGGTCCGATCTTCGCTTCGGGATCGATTGAGCGCAGCAACTCGAAAGCACGGTGCTCGGCAAGGGACATGTGGTAACTCATCTGGTAGGTGTTACCTTGCCGCTTCTTGGAATCTTGCTCAAGGTCACCTGTATTGACCGCACTTGACGAAGCTATGAGCTGTTCATTGATGGTCGCCCACAGCTTCACTCGACCCTTGAAGTGTGTAAAACAAACCTCAGCGTAACGCGCGAATGCATCGATCATCCTGCGATCCAGCCATCCGCCGAACTCGTCGACAAGCGCCTGGGGGCACTCGAAATGATACAGCGTCACAAAAGGCTCGATGCCCTTTTCCAAAAGATAATCGATCAGGCCGTCGTAGAACGCCAGGGCTTCGGGATTCGGCTCGCAAGTCGCATCGGGCATGATGCGACACCACGAGAAGCTCATACGGTACGTCTTGAGCCCGAGTTCGGCCATGAGGTCGACATCCTCTTTCCAGCGATGGTAATGGTCGGATGCCACGCTGCCATCTGTGATTCCGGGGATGCCAAAGCCGCGATCGGTCGTCGACCTGCCTCGGCCGCCCTCCCCCCAGGCGCCCTCTACCTGAAATGCGCTCGTCGACGCACCCCATAAGAATCCATCGGGAAACCTGTTTGCCATACTTGCCACCTTTCTCCTTAGTTCAAATCGTCGTATGTCACCAAAGCGATGTCCTGACTCGCCAGCCATTCGCGCGTTGCGGGATCGCAGAGCATCGACGCCTCACGCGCCCGCGTCGTCGTCATGCTCGAGTGATCCATCAGATAGGCGTCGATATAACCCGGATGGAACACCATGAGGGTGCATACGTCGTCACTCGCGTTTTCGACGGCGCCGCGCACCGCCGAAAACGGATCCATCTCATAGGCGCGAAAATCTGTGGGCATGTACGGAGCGACAGACGTGCTCTTGAACGTGACCGCCTCTCCCGGCGCGCCCATCGGGAACAGCGGCAGACCGTGACGCTCCGCCACGATTTCCAGCCCTTCGAAAAACGCCGGGCTCGCCACCGCGTGCCCCTCAAAATAGGAAGGCTCTCTACCCACAAGCGATACGAACTTCCGATACTGGGCCTCGATCTCCAAGACAACCTCATCGAGCGCCACGAAGTCGATTCCCTGCTTCATGGCGTCCCGATACGCCCCGCTCGGTTTGAACATGCCGTCCGGACCGCAGAGACTCGGAATGAGCGCGGGGTCGGTAAGCGGCCTGCCGACGCAGATGTTCGTGTGCTGGCCAAGGCATACGTCGAACCCGCTGAGCAATTCAAGGCCGTGATCCACGGATTCCATGTTGGTCATGACCCCAACCGACCCGACGAGTCCGCCGCGAACCGAGTCGACGATGCCGTAGTTGACGCCCCGTGAGTAGCCAAGATCGTCGGCTCGTATCAACAGCCGCTTCATCGGGCATCACCGATTTCGATGCAGGCACCGTTGCAGCGTGCTATGCCTCCCAAGTGCATGGCGCTCGGTTTCACGGCACGGCGTTGCGTCTCGCGATCGACGGAGATGATCCCGTACTTCGGGCCATACCCGAAAACCCACTCGAAATTGTCAAACGCGGACCAGCAGGTGTACCCCAAGACCGGAATACCGTCGCGGACGCAACGTCCCACACCAGCGACAGCCCGATCGAGGAAACGCTCTCTCTGCTCGTCATCCTCGGAAGCTATGCCGTTTTCGGTGACGAACAGGGGCGTGCCCGACTGATCCCAAGCAGCTCGCAGGCTCTCCTCGATGGCCTCGGGGTAGAATTCCTCACCGCGCTGGGTGAACTCCACGCCGGCAGGCGGGTCAACCGGGCCATCCGCGCCGTACCACGAGCGCGAGTACGTCTGGATACCCACGAAATCATCGCCTGCGGAAGCACGGTAAAAGCGATCGCAAACCTCCTCACGGGCAACTGCGGCGCGCTCCTCGCCACCGGGAGCCGCCTTGAAGGGACTTCCCACGAGCGTCCAGCCTGCAGGGAGATCGGGGCGGATCGCATGCACGGCGTCAACGGCGGCCTTGTGAGCGGCGAGCTTCACATCAAACGCCCGCTCGGTGGCTGCGAACTGGAACTGGGCCAAGAATGCTGGCTCGACTCCCAACGCCTTCGCAACGTTGCGGAACATGGGGTCCTCGGCGCGATCAGAGGCATTGCGCGACGCGGCACCGACATCAGCCAAAAACCATGCCAAATTTGGCTCGTTCATGGTGCATGCATAGTCCATCAAATCGCCCATCTCCTCGACCACGCGAGCGCAGTACCGCGCGAAAAGAGAGGGCGTCTCGGGCGATTCCCAGCCACCTTGGGCGAGCAGCCAAATCGGCGACGTGAAATGATGAAGCGTGACAATAGTCTTGAGACCGTTGTCACGGCAGCACTGGAGCACCTCACGGTAATGCGCGAGCTCCGCTTTGGAGAACAGACCGCGCGCCGGCTCGATGCGCGACCATTCGATACTCAGTCGATAGGAGGTGAGGCCAAGGGACGAGATGAGAGCAATATCCTCGCGGAAGCGATGGTAGTGGTCCATCGCGTCACCAGAAGGCTCCGCGAAGGCCGTGTCTTCAACGTTCTCGAACAGCCACGTGTCGCTGTTCACGTTGTTGCCCTCAACCTGGTGCGCAGCGGTCGCAACGCCCCAGAGAAACGTTTCGGGAAATACCGAAGTCGACTGATGTGCCATGCAATCTCCCCTTCATATGCCCGCATCCGAGCTTTTGCTGCCCGGCTCTTGTTACCATTGAGTACAACACGAGTGCGCAAGGTTTTGCGTTCCATCCTGGGCGCCGATGTTTCAGAATGGAGACATAGGTTTCAAGATATGAAACCCACTGGTATTTAATGGTGTTGAGACGTCTGATGGGAGTGGACCCTTGTATTCTGCTAACCCGATGGGCTCTGTTGGAGAAAGGCTCCTCAGCTATATAGACACCAGCATGCAGCGCGACAACAATTACCAGATAGCCGTCAGAATGCTGGAGAACTTCGATTCACTCAAAGACATGTCTATCTCGCAAATCGCCGATATGTGCTTTGTGTCTAAGGCGTCCATATCGCGCTTCTGCCGATTCTTGGGTTATGAAAGCTTCAAGGAGATGCACGACGCCTTGGGGATCGACTATCCCATCAGCTACGACTACTCGCAGCGTTTCTTTCGCAACCTCACTGCAGATCCGCGCGCAGCATTCCTCGCATATGCCAAAGAGGCCCAGCAGAACATCGCCGAAACCATCTCTGAAGAAAATCTGGCAGAGCTTCCAAAAATCGCCTATGCAATTCACGATTGCCGCCGCGTCGCGTTCTTCTCTCATCATTTCCTTTGGGATACCGGTCGCTACCTTCAGAACAAGCTCTTTTCTATGGGAAAGATCATGGAGCTGTATCTTGATCGGTCCTCGCAACTAGCGTGCGCCCAATCTCTTCAACCTGAAGACATGGCAATTATCTGCAGCGTTGGCGGCAGCTACCCCATGCGCCACGTCGATGTTTGCAACAGCATCAGAGACAGCAAGTGCTCCATACTCGCCATCACGCAAAACCCCTCGAACCCCTATTGGAATCAGGCTGCCTTCGTCATGCGGTGCGGGATTTCAAATGCCAATGACACAGGCAAGTATGGAGCACTTGCCGCAATAGACCTCGTTGTTCAGCAGTACCTCCTCCAATATGGAAGTGATGCCTTCCCAAGCGCATTCGATCCCGCACGGTAACAGGACAAGGCATAGGGACACCCGTATCGAATCGCTGTCTTCACAGCAGTCAAAATGTAAAGTGTAGCTTTTGGGGGAGGTCTTGACCTCTTTGAGGCACCCCGCTTCGGATGTGGTCAGTAAAACCGCAGGTCGCGCATTTCTGAAGAGCGAACGAGCGCTTGAAAACTCGGTAAACCTCCCCCCAAAAGCTACACTTTGCTCCTGCGGGTTGCGAAGACCCAACCGATTTTGGCAATCCAAGCGCTTTTCGTCATTCGCGCGACTTCGATGGCGGTGCGATCAGGCGCACGAACTCTGGTAATTCAGGTGCTTTTCGTCGATATCCGTGAGATCTCGGTCGAGGTAGCGGCGCGCGAGCCATTTCGCCATGGGGAGGTTCTGGTCAAGGTAATTGCCGCATTCCTCCGGAGCGGCACCGGGGACATCGCCCTCGAAGCCGACGACGAACTCGAAGAGCTCGCGGACGAGCGGCAGAATCTCCTCGCTCGCCACCTCGCCGAAGACAACGAGGTAGAAACCCGTCCGGCAACCCATAGGCCCAAAGTAGACGATGCGGCTCGACCACTCGGCATGGTTGCGCAAAAACGTCGCGCCCAGGTGCTCGATCGTGTGGCACTCCGCCGTGTTCATGACCGGCTCCCTGTTGGGAGCCGTAAGGCGAAGGTCGAACGTGGTAACGACGGCCTCGCTTGCCGGGTCGCGGTCGACGCGGCTCACGTACACGCCCGGCTCGAGCAAAAGATGGTCGACGGAGAAACTGGCGATGCGCTCCATGGGAGCCCCTTTCTTGCGGTCACGCGTGCCGCTCGAGCAGGTTGGTAGGCAGCGAGAATCGGCTCGTTGCACACAACGGGTTACCGTCCTATCGGTCCCCGCTCGACACGTAAAAGTTGACCTTGGCATATTCCTTTCACTAGTTTTGCTTCTTTTAATTTCTTTTGCAAGCTTTCACTTCTTTTAACAAACGAGGCACCCTCGCCCGAAAAGCCTTGCGAAGCCCCCCTAGCGCACGTATGCCATCGTCGCGCGCACGGCATGACGCCAACCGTCGATCTTCTCGCGGCGCTTCTCGGCAGGCATGGAGGGCTCCACCGCGCCGCGGGCGCCATAGGTGTCGACCACGTCCCGCGTGTACAGCCCCAGCGCGATACCACACGTCCACGCCGCGCCCAGGCCGCTCATCTCGTCATTGCTCGCGATGCGCACGGGGGCGTCGATCAGATCGCTCTCGAACTGCATGAGGTAGGCGTCGCGCGTGGGGCCGCCGTCGACCCGCAGCTCCGCCAAGGGAGCACCGCAGTCCTCGCTCATGGCGTCGATCACATCGAAGATCTGGAAGGCGATGGACTCGTCCGCCGCCTTGACGAACTCCGCCCTGCCCGTGGCCCGCGTCATGCCGAACGCGCAAGCCTCGGCTTCCGCGCACCAATGCGGCGCGCCCAGCCCGGTGAATGCCGGAACGAGATACACGCGGCTCTCGGGATTGGCGGCATAGCACAGGTCCGTGACTTCTTCGGGGTTGGCGATGAGCTCAAGGTCGTCGCGCAGCCACGTCTTGACCGCGCCGGCGTACGTCACATTGCCCTCGAGCACGTATTCGGCAACGCCGCCCATGCGCCAGGAAAGTGAACTCGACAAGCCGTGGGTGCTCGGCACGAATTCAGTTCCCACGTTCATCATCACCGAGGAGCCTGTTCCAAGCGTCGCCTTGGCCATACCGCGCTCAAAGCAACCTTGGGCGAAAAGCGCCGCGTGGGAGTCACCCAACACGCCGTGGATGGGCACGGGCGTGGGCAAGAAGCCGCCGAGGTCGGTCATGCCAAAGCATGCGTCGGAATCGGTCACCCGGGGCAGCCATGCCGTATCGATGCCAAACAGGTCGCACACCTCGGCATCCCACGTGAGGGTCTGCAAGTTGAACAGCTGCGTGCGGCTCGCGTTGGAGTAATCACAGCGGAACTCCCGTCCACCGGTGAGCGTCCAGACCACCCAGGAGTCGATGGTGCCCAGACGCAGGTCCCCGCGGTCGGCGGCCCGCCGCGCGGCAGGGATGTTCTCGATGATCCATGCAATCTTGGACGCAGGGTAATACGGGGAGAGCACCAGCCCTGTGCGGTCGCGCACGAGCTCCGCCGCGCCTGCGACCTGCGACACACGCTCGCACACGCCCTGCGCGCGGGCGCACTGCCAAACCACCGCGTCGCACACGGGCTCGCCCGTCCGCGCGTCCCAAGCCACCGTGGTCTCGCGCTGGTTCGAGATACCAACGCCCGCGATCTCAGCGGGATCGACGCTCGTCTCCTCCACCACGGCGCGAGCAACCGCAAGGACATTCGCCGCGATCTCGGAAGGGTCATGGCTCACCCACCCGGCATCGCTCACGATCTGCTTGTGCGGGCGGTCCAACCGGTTGATCAGATGCCCGCCCTCATCCACGAGCAGGCCCTTGGTGCCCTGCGTGGACTGATCGATCCCGATGATGTAGCGACTCATGATGAACCTTTCGAAACATGCGGCCGGCGCGCTCGCGGGAGCTCGACCGGCCGCCATGACTTCAGCGGATGCGTCTGGGCGTTGCCCCGGCTACGCCTGCGGCAGAAACTCGTGGACCGTCTGCGCGATGCCCTCGCCGGTGAGCCCGTAATGAGCGAAGACCTCGGGGCTCGTGCCCGTGATGACCGGGGCGTCCGGCAGGCTGAGGCACTTGACGGGGCGCGGGCAGCGCTCGCCCACAACCTGCGCGACCATGGAGCCCAAGCCGCCGAAGGGGCTGTGCTCCTCGACCGTCACCACCGCGCGGGCGGAGCGGACGGCCTCCTCAACCGCCTCGGCATCGAACGGCTTGACGCAGTACATGTCGAGCACGGTGGCAGAAACGCCCTGCTCGGCGAGCAGGTCGGCGGCGTCAACGGCATGGCGCACCATCTCGCCCGTGGCGACGATCGCCACATCGGTGCCGCGGCGCACCCACGTGGCGCGGTCCATCTCGAACGGGCAGCAGTCCTGCGCATACACGTCCTCGACGGGATTGCGTCCCACGCGCACGTACGCCGGCTTGTCGTCGCGCACCAGCTCCTGCATGAGCACTGCGGTTTGGAATCGGTCGCTCGGCAGGTACACGCGCATGTTGGGGATCGCGCTCATGGCGGCGATGTCCTGCGCGGAGTGATGGCTCATGCCCAGCGCGCCGTAGCTTACGCCTCCCGATATACCGATGAGCTTGACGTTGGTGTTCGAGTACGCGACGTCGACCTTGCACTGCTCGTAGGAGCGCGTGGTGAGGAAGCACGCGGGGCTCGCGGCGAAGGGGCGCTTGCCCATGGCGGCCATGCCGGCGGCCGTGCTCACCAGATTCTGCTCGGCGATACCCATCTCAACGGAACGCTCGGGGAACTCGTCGAAGAACGGCGTGAGCGAGGCGGAACCGCGAGAGTCGGAGCATAGGACCACGATGTCTTCGTCGTGCGCGGCGGCGGCGAGCAGCTCGTCGCAGATGACCTTGCGGTTGGGGACGGTGTTAGGCATGGCGGGCCTCCTTGCGGGCGGCGAAATCAGCGACGATCCGGGCGTATTCCTCGGCATTGGGCAGGTGGTGATGCCAGCCGGCCTTGTCCTCCATGATCGGGGAGCCGTAGCCCTTCACCGCGTTGAGGATGATCACCGTGGGCTTTCCCTTGGTGCGCGACGCCAGGCCGAGCGCCTCGTCGATCGCGGCGACGTCGTTGCCGGGGATGGACAGCACGTTCCAGCCGAACGACGCCCAGCGCTCCTCCTGTGAGTCCTGCTTCATCACGTCCTCGGTGCAACCCGAGATCTGCAGGCGGTTGCGGTCCACGAGCGCGCACAGGTTGTCGAGCGCGTAGTTGCCGCCGCTCATGGCGCCCTCCCACACGGAGCCCTCGGCGAGCTCGCCGTCGCCCATGATGGTGTAGACGCGCGTGGGCCGCTTGTCCATGCGGGCGGCGAGCGCCATGCCCACGGCCACGGGAAGGCCGTGGCCCAGCGAGCCGGAGTTCATCTCGATGCCGGGCAGCTTGTTGTTGGGGTGCCCGATATAAGGGCTTCCGAACTGGGAGAACCGGGCCTTGACGTCATCGAGGTCGAGATATCCCTCGTGGCAGAGCACCGCGTAATACGCCTCCATCGCATGGCCCTTGGACAGGACGAACCGATCGCGATCTGGATCGTCCACGCGATCCGGGGCAATGTTCAGATGACGCGCGTACAGAACCATGAGCGCGTCGATCACGCTCATGTCTCCGCCGATGTGACCACCCTTGCCGGCCATGATGATGTCGACGCAGTCGCGGCGCAGATCCCAGCGCAGCGCCTCGAGCTCTTCCAAAGATTGCATTGCACTCCCTTGCATCGTTTTCAAAATACATCCGGAAACGGGCGGGACCGCCGCCTCCCCGCGAAGACAAAAGCGGACCCATTGCCCTCCCGCGAAGGCGCAGGCGACCCGTTACTCCCCGCGGAGGTAGGCGCGAACCTCCTCCTCGATGGGGTCGTACAGGTCCGGCTTGACGCCGATGTACTTGCACGCCTCGTACAGCACCGGCACCACGTCGGCGTGGATGGCCACGCAATGGTGGATGTAGGGGCCCTCGACGATCTTTGCCTCCAGCCGTTTGAGATTGTCCACCTCGACCCACAGGTAGGTGCCCATGCCCTTGGGGCCGTCGATGCCGCGGGCGCGCCCGAGCAGCATCGAGTACTCGCCGTTGTCGCCATCGAAACGGGCAAGCGTGAGCTCGCCGTGCTTGGCCTCCGCAGTCAGTGCGCCGGGATGGTCGAAGGCAAGCGGATAGGTGAGGCGCGGCTTGTCGCACGCGACCGAGCACGGCCAGGGGCCGCAGTGCTGCAGCAGCTCGCCGTTCTCGTTATCGGGATGGCGCGCGGTCCAGTCGGCGAACATGCCGCGGTGACGGCCCAGGTCGGCGGCCTCGACCATCAGCGCGGTGATGGCGCCATGGATATCGGTCTCGCATACGATGGGAATGCCCATCTCGTTGAGGATGGCATTGGCGGCGCAGGGCATAATGCCCAGCTCGTCCTGCAGGGCGTTCCAGCACTGGATGGCGCCGGCGTTGCAGCCGTACTTCTCGACCAGGCGCTTCATAGCGATGGCGAGCCCTGCGACCGCGGGGACCTTGTCCTCGGGTATGCAGATCTCAAAGCTGTGACGAATGTGGTCGAGCATGGCGGCCATGGCCTGCTCGTCGGCCTGAGCGTCGTGCACAGCCTGAACGAGTTCGGTCATGGGGATGGGCGAAAGCTGAATATTGAACTTCTCGAGCAGCTCGCCCTCGTTGCACATGGTGGACCAGAAGTCGAACGGACGGGTCGCCATCTGCAGGATGCGCGTGTGCTTGAAGGTCTTGACCACATTGCATACGGCCAAAAAGTCCCAGACGCCGCGCTCGAACTCGGGGTCGGTCAGGCGGCAGTTGGTCATATAGGTAAAGGGAACCTGGAAGCGGCGCAGAACCTTGCCGGTGGCGAACAGGCCGCACTGGCTATCGCGCAGGCGGGTGCCATCGGGCTCGGGACGCTCGTCACGCGGACCCCACAGCAGCACAGGCAGACCGAGCTCGCGGGCAAGACGGGCGCAAACGTACTCGGTGCCAAAGTTAGCGTGGCACAGCATGATGCCGTCGACGCCTTCGGCGCGGAACTTCTTGACGATAGGCTCGATATGGCTGTCGTCAAAGAGCAGGCCCTCGTCGTTAATGTCGTCGATGTCCACGATGTCGACACCGATCTCGCGCAGGCGGTCAGCCGTCAGGCCGCGATACTTAAGCGCGTCCGGCGCGCTAAAGATGCTGCGGCGCGTGGGCACAAAACCGAGCTTGATCTTATTCATGTACGTCCTCCCCTAGTCGCATGTTCAGTAAACAGACGCGTGTTTCGTTTTATTCTGTTTATTAAATGTTTTACTCTTTTGTTTAGAAGTGTAACGCGAAATACCCGTAAACGGTAGAGAAATCAGCCTAAACGGTATATAAACAAACTGAACATATAAGGGGAACAAAAAGAGGGCCCCGAAGGACCCTCTCTATCCGCGCATGTATGTAAACGAATCAACACCGCCCTGTTACCGGGAGTACACCGCGCACGGTGATAACCTGGCGGCAAAGTCCGTGGCTACGCGCCCATCTTGCGATAGACGTCCACGAACTCCTTGGCAAGGATGCCAAACCCCTCGGCGCTCATCAGCTGATCCTCGGCATGGACGACCAAAAGATCGATGCTCAGGTCTTCGCCGGCGGCAGTCTGCTGGACAAGGCCACCGTGAGCAGCGTGGCCCCCGGCATAGTGCTGCTGGCCTTCCGCGATCTTTGCCTCGGCCTCTTCGAACTTGCCATCACGAGCTAGATGAATCGCATCGATATAGCAGCTGCGCGCGCAACCGACACCTGCAATGATCTGAAAACTCTGAAGTTGAATCTCTTCTGACGTCATACTTACAGCCCCATCAGTTCTTTTGCCTGGGCCAGAGCCTTGACGCCGTCCATCATGCCGTAGGTGGTCATGGGGATTACGCCGACCGGAACCTCGGGGCATGCGGCGCAGACCTCATCCTTGGCATAGCCAACCTGCGGCCCAAGCAGAATGCAGTCGGCATTGCGGCCAATGGCGGCAGCCTCATTGACGGCGTGAGCGGAGACCTCGCACTCCAGGCCCTCGGCGTCGGCGGCCTTCTTGATGTTCTTCATGATGATGCTCGTGGACATGCCGCCAGCGCACATAAGAACGATGTTTTTCATTGCAGTTCCTTTCCTGTAACCCCTCACAGGGACTTATATGTTTCGGCGATCAACGCGATCGGCCGAACCTTCGAACTTGTGGACAATGACCTACTCGGCAGAAGCCTTTGCAGCAGCTTCCTCGGCCAGTGCCTCCTTATCGGCCATCTTGACGAACGGGATAAACAGCAGTCCGACCAGCAGGATTGCGGCGAGGACGATTGCGACCAGGCCAATGCCGCCCGTAAAGAAGTTGCTGATGGGCAGCGGCACGACAAACGGCATGGAAATGGTCGGGTTAAATGCATTGCCCAGACCGAGCATCAGGCCGACGGCGGCAGCAATGCAGGCCACGGGCTTGAGCAGGATGTAGGGGATGAACATATAAGGGTTCATGGCAATGGGCGTACCGAAGATGATGGGCTCGGAGATGTTGAAGATAGCGGGCACCAGGGCAATCTTGGAGAGCGCCTTGTAACGCTCGGACCTGGCCGTGAGCAGCGCAAGCTCCATACCCAAGGCGTCAACAGAACCCACGGAGAACATAATGATGAACGCCAAGTATGGCAGCGGCTGGCCGGCAACATATGCCTCGGTGTTGGCCAAGGCGCAGGCGCTGATAACCGGCATGTACACGCTCATCAGGACGCTGGGGTGAATACCAAAGAAGAACAGCAGGTTGCACAGCACAAAGTAGATAACGACGGCCCACGGGCTCGAACCGAGGAACATAACGGGCGCGGCAACGGTGGTGTTGATGAGGTTGAAGACGTCGCCGTAGGTCGTCAGGCCCATACCCCACTTAAGCAGCGCGGCCGTGGTGAAGATAACGATGGCGCAGAACATCGGAGATAGCGAATCGTTAACGAACTGAGGGACGGAATCGGGCATGGGGATGGCGATATGCTTCATAAGGAAGTTAAGCGCCTTCGGCACGATCAACGCCACGAGCAGCGCAACGAACAGACCCGAGCTGCCCAGATAACGGGTCACGATAAACGTCGAGCCGTCCTCGGCATGGCCAAGAGGAATCAGCAGGAGCAAAACGCCAATAGCCGCAACCGTCGACGTAAGGCCTTTGTTCCCGAGCACCTTGCCGTAGGAGTACGAGACCGAGGCGCACATGTAGATGGCGCCGAGGTTCATGGTAACGACCAGTACGTCGGTAATCGTCGCCGACATGCCGGTGCTGGCAAGGAACGCCTGCAGCGGCGGGATCGGCAGCCCGTTGATAATGGAGAGCAGCGCCACGCCCAGCGTAACGGGCATGGTCGCCATCATGCCGGACATAAGGCCCTTTACGACGTTAAAGCTACTCACTTTGTGGGCAATGGGGCCCACGTGCTTCTCGAGGAAGCCCTGCATCGAATCGAGAACGCTCATTTGTGTTCACTGATCCTCTCTAAACGAATCATCTAGCTGTCAAACGGGAAATTGCGGCCGACTCTTTCCCGCCTATGACCAATGGAAATATGGTTACGCCTTGAGCTCGAGGACGAGGAGCCAATCCCCAACCCCGGGTTTGTCAGGCAGGGTAATGCTGTCCGTGACGGCAAGGGCGTCCTCGCCGTCACGGTATGCGCCCGTGCGAGGGTTAAACCATCGGCTTGCATAGGCAGCGCCCGTCGGCACACCCTCGATAGCAAGCTTTTGGCGCACGGTATCGCCAAAGTACGCGACGATGCGCGAAAGGTCCTGGTTGGCGGTTGCCAGCGGAGCCTTGTTGGCAAACAGGTTGCCCGCATCGGTCGTTTCGTAGGGAGCGAGCTCCCAGAAGTGATTGTCTTCGTAGAAGGAACGCATGTAGCCCATCTGGACCGCACCTTCTCCGTCTACCGCCTGGGCCCAAGTAATGCCAAAGCGGTTGAAGATTGCCATAAAGGGGTCGAGCTCCTCAGGGCTTTCCCACACGTTGTCCCAGATTCCCTGGGCTCCGTAGGTATAGCCGGCGCCGCCGGCCTGCATGCAGATATACGCCACGCGGCGCAGCATGTCTGCGGTGCACAGGCGCGTACCCATCTCCTCGAGCGTCGAGCAAAACTCGTAGAGCGCCTCGCCCTCAACGAAGGGCTTGTCGTCATGAGCTGCCAGATAGTCAAAGTAGTCGCTTGCCTTGATGAGGTAATCGCCGTGACCGGCCTGGTTGAGCGTAAAGTCCATCCAGGGTTCATCCTGGTAGTAATCGGCAAAGGGGCGCTCGTTGGTATAGTGCGCCGTCGCCAGATGACCATAGCCGTCGCGTGCCTCAATCTCCAAGGCGACCTCACGCCAGCCGTCAAGCATGGCGGCTCGACCTTCTTTGCGGTATCCGGCAACCTCGCCGGCAAGCGTCCACACCATCGGATATGCACCGTAGCGCGCCACCAGGTAGCGGGCGAGGTGCTTTTGGTGTTCCACGGCATGCTCGCCGAGAATGGCAAACGCCCACGCTTGCCCAAGTGCGTTCACTAAGCCCGCATCGGCAATATAGGCCATGCGGCGGTCGAGCTCCCGCTGGTAGAAGGCCACATTAGGCACATCTTCCACGCCCTTGGCCATGCCACCGTCAATCCAATAGCGATCTCCTGCGCCCATGTCAGAGCGCAGGTTGGTCTGATAGACGGTAAAGCCCTGCTCAACGCGCAGGTCGACCATGCCGCGGAACTGACTCGTCATGCCGGGATGGTTCGACGTATCCCAGCTCTCGCGGTAGGCAAACTCCCAATGGGTATCGCCCAGCCAAAAGAACGGCGTACCATCTGAATAGGCAAACATGCGCGAATCGTCTGCAACGCGGATAAAACCGTGGCGGTACAGATCGAGCTCGCCCTCGTACGGCACGGCCTCGACGTTGCCCGTGCGGCCATTAAGGCCGGTCTGCTCGGGAGCCTCGATAACATAGCTCCAAGCGCCGAGCTCGGTCGGAGCAAACGACACGCGATAGATACGCTCGCCGTCCCAGTAGGCCTCACGGCGAATTACCCTGCCGCTCGGGCCGGTGAACTCCGCCCAAATCTCAACATCCAAAAACGGGTTGTCGAACGAGCAGGCGCTCTCGAACGTCAGAATAACCGGACGCCACATCTCGGCGGCAGCGTTTTGATTCAACGTCATATCCATTGCAGACCCCTTTCTGGTCTTGGTGCCTACTAGTTCAGTCCTCGCTCGCTGGCGGACGTCACGGCAAAGTCAACAATCGCTTGGGCATCCTCGGCACAAATAAAACCTTGTGACACCTCGATCGCCGTATCGCGCTCACACAGAGCGCGATAGTTTTCGAGCGATCCGTACAGCTCCTTGAGCATCGATGCCGAAAACGACTCCATATGGCCAAACAGGCCATCCTTGTCGCTCGTCTTATCGACCGTGCCCTGGCCCGGCTCCACCAGGCTCGTGTTGGAATAGCGGGCAAACGGATGCTCGAGCAGGCAAGTGCGAAGGCCGCCCTTGGTGTTGCCCAAGGCATCCTTTACGTTCTCGCCGTTCGCGTCCAACTCAATGCGCGGACATGTTGCCGGAGCGGCACCCGTGCGAACCCAACGGAACAAGTTGCGGAAAGCGGCGTGGAAGAGGTACTGCGACGGGTAGGCGTTTGCCTCGGCGTGCTTGCCGACGTACACCGGCAAATGATCGATGCGCTTGAGGTCCTCGTCGTCCTGGTAATAGTCGACATAGCTCCACTGCGTATCGTGGGAAGCACCCGTCACCTCGTACAGCCGGTATTTAAAATCGGGGTCGTCGCTATCGGGCATAAGCGTGCGCCAACTCTCAAAGCGACCGTTCTCGCTTTCGGTCTGAAGGGCGATAAACGGCTCCTCGACGTGCTCGACGCGCAGCAGGTGGTGCGCATACCCTCGGTCGCTCTCGTACTGGTTGACGGGAATGCACATCGAGTGGATACCACCGCCGGACAGATATCCGTCGAACACGCGGCCACCGCGGCGCGCGTCCTCGCGATAGGCAAAGCTGTTAAGGTAGCGAAACAGATAGGCGCCGGACTGCGACCATCCCGTAAGGCAGATTGCCTGGCGAGGATAATCGCGGATCGGGTTGAGGTCGGAGTCCTCGCGCAGCAGCCAGGCAAGATCGGTCAGCATGTCCCAAAACAGGCCCGTCTCGTAGGAAATATCCATGTCGGGAAGCGCGCCGCCGCGCTCGAGCTGCTTCGGATCGTAGTCGAAGGGGCGCTCGGGAGTCGGGTTTGCCCAGCTCATAAAGCCATAGCGATCGGGATTGAATTCCTTGAGCTTGGCGATGGTGTTGGGCTTACTGGTGATGCCCACGTAGATGTCGCCGGAGCGCACAAACTCGCCGTAGCCCAGGATCCACATGCGCTCGATTTCCATGAACGACGTGGGGTTGATAATCTCGACCACCACATTGCCGCTCGCCTGCGCCGGATCTTTCGGGGCGCGAACAACGATGCGGTTGGAATAGGGGGCGTCCGCGGTCATGACCTCCACGCCGCCGTCTTCATCGGCAGTACGGTACACATTGGCCGTGCCATCGACGCGATACTCGCGCTCGGCGTAGCCCTTTGCGCTCAGATGACAGTAGCGCTCGGCGCTCGAAAACGGATAGCTCTCATCCGTGATGGGCATTTCGGAAATACCGCTGATCATCTTCGTCCCCCTTGTCGTTGCGTTTGTTGAGACAAACTCTACTGGGGACGCAACTTAACTTCTATCGATTCCTAAGTTGAGTTACAAATATTTAGCTTAATGAACAGCTGAGTGTTAAGCTCACTTTTAGTTGTCAATCGTTAGGAATCACCATGGCCGTCACTGCAAAACAAATCGCCGACCAGCTTGGAATCTCGGCAGCGGCCGTCTCCCTCGCACTTAACAACCGACGCGGCGTAAGCGAAAAGACTCGCCAGTTAGTACTCAGCACCGCCGAGGCCCTAGGTTACGACTTTAGCAAGATTAAGTTTGAGCGCCAAAAGAGCGGAACCGTCGCACTGGTTGCCTTTAATCGACGCCGCATCTTCTCGAGCCCTTTCTTTTCCGACATGCTTGCCGGAGTCGAAGGCGCCCTGAGGCACGCGGGGTTCTCATTTTCACTGGTGAACTACTCGCCATACGAGAACATACAGGAGCAGATTGCCAACATCGCCGAGGCGCAATACGACGGCGTCATCATCCTTGCGACAGAGATGTTCGAGTCGGATTTTATGCCGTTCGCGTCGCTGGACTGCCCTCTGTTGCTGCTGGATTCATGCATGAACGTTGGGGTCGATACGGTCAAGATCGACAACGCCGCCAGTATGGCGCTTGCCGTACAGTACCTGTATTCGAAGTATGGATCTGTCCCGGGGCTGTTAGCGACACCCATTACCTTGGGCAACTTCGCCGAGCGACGCTTTGCCTACGAGCACGCCGTCAGTCAGCTAGCCGGGTCGGAAAAGTGTGGCATCATCCACGAGCTCGCCGTCGCTCCAGACGACGCATACGCAAACATGCTCGGCATCATCGATGCGGGCGAGCCCCTTGCCCAAAGCTACGCCGCCGTTTTTGATGATATTGCCATAGGTGCCATGAAGGCGCTAATGGAGCGCGGTTATCGCGTGCCCGACGATGTGCGTATCATCGGCTTTGACAACCACGTAGGCGGCACCTACGTGCAGCCGCGACTCACCACGTTGAATGTCCCATCGCGGTATATGGGCTCCCTTGCCGCCGGGCGCATCATCGAGGTCATAGATGAAAGCGAGCACCACCCTATCAGCATTGGAGTTGGAGTCTCCCTGATTAAGCGCGAATCGGCCTAGGTGTCCCATTCGTTGATTTCACACTGCGACGCTCTACGAAATACGTCGATACCATTGTCCGGCATGTATAAACTTTGGGGCTTCGGATGTTACCGACCAAACGCCTCACCGCGATCTCCCCCACCTCGTGCTTGAGCACGTGCACCGTCGTGAGCGGGGGATTCGAGAAGGCGCCGACGGAGAGGTCGTCGAAACCGATGATCGACACGTCGCGCGGGACCTCGATACCCGCCTCAGACAGGGCTCGCAGGGCGCCGACGGCGAGCACGTCGTTATCGGCGAAGAAGGCCGTCGGCAGCTGCTCGCGCGGCGTGCTCGCGAGCCATGCGGCCATATCTTCATATGCCGTCTCGAGCGTGGTACCGAGCGACACGCGCCAGGCAGAATTCACTTCGATACCCGCCTCGGAAAGGGCGCGCTCGAACCCGCGCTCGCGCGCCTTGAAATTCTGAATGCGGAAATCACCGGCGAGATAGCCGATCTTGCGATGACCGTGCTCGATCAGACAGTTGACCGCGCGCAGGGTCGAATCCTCGTTGGACATCACCACGGCATCGAAATCGTATTGGTCGCTCCAGCTGTCGAGCACGATGATGTGCGCCGCGCAGTCACGGAACAGACGGAAATCCTCCTCCCCGAGCTCCGTGCCCAAAAGCACGATGGCGGCGGAAGGGTCGCCCGCGATCGACTCGACCTGGGGCCGCGCCGCATCCAAATCGGAGAAGTCGACGGAGACGAAGGAGGTGCTCATGCCGTGACGGCGCGCCTGGCGCTCGACGCCCTCGATCACCGACGGATGGAACGTGCTCTCATCGACGATCTTGCCGCTCTTCCGCGCAAGCACGAACGTGATGGCATCGAGCTGCGCACTCTGCTGATAGCCCATATTCTGGGCGGCCTCGCGGATGATGCGGGCGGTCTCCTCGCTCACGCTGCGCTTGCCGTTGAGCGCGTTGGAAACCGTCGCCGGGGAGAATCCCGTCGCGCGGCTGATCTCTCGAACGCTGACCTTGGCCATGAGAAGCTCCTAAACAACTAAACAAATGTTTTGCTATATGTATAGATACCGCAAAATGCTGGGAGCTACGGCGAGTATTCCGTAAACGGTCAGGTTGAACACGCGCCGACACCTGTTCCAGGCCCTCAACCGACACCTGCAGAACGATATCGCGGCTCCACCGGTGGCGAGACTTATCATTGATACGTTTTGATATCCTCATTTGATACCAATCCAACCATCTCCGCGTAGGGGGGGCGCCATGGACATCAAGCGACGCATGGAGCTGGCGGAGGGCTTCACGCCCGCCGAGCAGCAGCTCGCCGGCACCGTGCTGGCGCTCGGCGGCAGGCTGCACGGCCTCACCATCAAGGAGCTCGCCCGCGCGGCACATGTCTCGATTCCCAGCGTGCATCGCTTCTGTAAAAAACTCGGACTCGAGGGGTTCAAGGAGCTCAAGGTCGAGGTGGCGCGTGCCGAGGAGCAGCAGAGGCGCTCGGGCAACGTCGACATCAACTTCCCCTTCAATGCAGGCGAGAGCGCCGATGCGGTCCTCACGAGCATGGCGCAGGTCTACGAGACGACCCTCACCGACACACGCGAGGTGCTCGACGGCGTCGAGCTCGATCGGGCCGCGGGCCTTCTCGAGCGCGCGGCGTCGATCGACATCTTCACGCAGTCGCATAACCTCTACCCAGCCCATATGTTCTGCGACCGCCTGCTCTCCATCGGGCGCACCGCCACCTGTTTCGAGAGCATTGAGTCTCAGACGCGGGTCGCCCTCGCCGCGGACCCGACGCACGCGGCGCTCGTCATCTCATATTCGGGGTTAGGGCCCAATCTCACCACGATCCTGCCGATCCTGCAGGAACGCGGAGTCCCCACGGTCTTCGTCGGGACGCCGCGCGGCGGGCAACTCAACCCGGGCCTCAACGTGTACCTGCACGTGAGCGACAAGGAGAGCCTGCAAAACCGCATCACCCAGTTCGCCAGCCATATTGCCGTGCAATATGTGCTCGACTCGCTTTTTTGCTGCCTCTTCGCGCAGGACTACGATGCGAGCTTCGAATTCCTGGAACGGGCACTTCCCGCAACGGCCCTTCCCGCCCTCCGCGGCACCGAGCTCAGCCCCAGCGAATAAGCCAGCGTGATGCTCAATCGCCTGCGATAGTATCTACCTGCTATTTTACAATTTCATGAGCGAGTTTTTAGCAGTTGACTACAATTACATGAGCGAGTTTTCACCGACGAGCGGACATGCGACGCTCGTGCAGCCACTCGCCCAGCTCCTCCACATGGTCCCACGAGGCATCCTTCACCACGTCGATGACGGCCGACGAGATCGTAACCGTGATGAGTGAAAACGCAATCTTGACAACCGGGATGTACGTAAGCGAGAGTGCGAGCACCGTGAGGTCGGTGAACAGATAGCAACGGCCCACACGCCAACCGGTGACCTTGGAGATGGAGAGCGCCAGCGCATCGTCGCCGCCAGCCGAAGCGCCTTGACGAATCACGAGCCCCACGCCCACGCCCACGAACAGGGCACCAAGCACTGCAGCGGCAAGCGGCTGATTCGAAAGATCGGGCAGCATGTGAGGAAGGCTCTCCCAGAGTTTGTAGAATCCGGCGACCGAAACCGTCGCCACGGCGGACCAGCCCAAAAAGCCGCCACCCAGAACCTTGAACGCCACTAGGTACGACAGACCGTCAAGCACCGGCGTAACGACCGAGGGCGGGATGCCAAACCAATGGTCGAAGCACAGGACGAGGCCGATGATACCGCCCTCGGTGATACCCGTGACATTATGGATGTTGTGCACGCCAAAACTCACGATGGCGGACCCGAGCAAGATGACGAGCACCCTCTTGGCGAATTCACGTGGGCTCAAGCCGGCAATGCGCACGCTCGGACTGTCGCCCTCCGTTGTGGCGTCTTCGCTATTGATCGTTGTCACGTTCTGGTGCTGCGTATTCTCGCGCGGCATGGATATCACGTCTCCCAAGTGATCTCGTGCATATCCAGCCTAGCCGAGGATTACGGCGGCGGCAAGCCGAGCACGCGGGGCGTCGTTACTCGTTCACGCCGTCTCCAAAAGCACCTTCATAAGTGGGCGGCTATCCTTCCGCGAGCTCCTCCTCTGCCACGCGCTCGCTCTTCACCAGTTGGGCAAGCTCCCGACGGCGCACCACCAGAATCGCGAGTGGGACCACAGCGACCAGCATGCCCGCAGCTATGAGCGTCCCCTGCACGCCGAACATGTGCGCGAGGCTCGGGGCGCACAGCAGCGGAATCGCGCCCGCCATGTTGTACCCGGCGCCCATAGCGGCATTGACGCGGCCAATGCGGTCGAGCGGCGTATGCACCTGCACGAGGGTGTCCTTAATGGGGCCGAATGCCGAGAACGCGATACCGAGTATGAATTGCCCAACGCACGCGATAAGTACGAAGGGCGTGGCAACGTACAGCAGGCTACCGAGCCCCGTGATGCACAGAACCACGAGCAGGGCCCGCACGTTGATGAGGCGCGGGGGCATAACGCCCGCAAGCGCGGCACCTATAAGACCGCCCACGCCCGACAGAGCGGACAGCCAGCCCATCCACTCGGCACCCACGTTGAGCACATCACGGTAAAACAGGGACTCGAGCGGGTCGAATGCTCCGTATCCCATGAAGGAAAGAAGCGTTGCCCAGAACAGCAAGGTGAGTACGCTGCTGCCAAAGATGACGGAGAAGCCCGCGGAGATATTCCCCCGGGGAGCGGAATCACCCGCTGGCGCCCCGTCCGTCGACGAGAAGGCCGCCTCCCCCATGTCATCGGCGCCCCCATCGAGCTCACCAGGCTGCCTCAAAGCCTCGATCCCCCATCCGGGAATGAGCGCAAACGCCGAGCAGGCCACCATGAACAAAAATACCGCCTGCGTGGGAGCCACGAGCGAGATCGCCCCGCCCACAAGCGGTCCCACTACGATGGCGATGTTGCCCGTAAGGGTCACGAGTGCGTTGATGCGCTTGAGCTCATCCAGGTCATCCGTGAGATAGGCGGGGTACGAGCGCGGGATGGTCTCGGCCATGCCCCATGCGAACCCGAACACAGCGGCCCCGATGTAGACGCCCACGACGCTCGTGCCCGCCACTTGGTAGAGCAGGCCGCTCGCAACGAGTCCTGCCACGGCGATGCGCAGGTAGAGGTGCGGTCCCATACGGTCCAGCAAACCACCTCCGCGAATCTGGCCGAACACGATGCATAGGTTGAGTAAGCCGACGGCGATGGCGTTGTCCCCCACACCAGCACCCATAGCGAACGTGAGGGTTCCCATCACGCCGATGAAATAGCTCGACATCGCGCCGAGATAGAGCAACAGACGCGCCCAGATGAACCGGCGAACCTGCTGCGTGAGCTCCGGCGTTGAATAGGTAAACCGGTCGCAAAGGCCGGAGAAATGTCCCTTTCCCATATCTTCCCATCTCCCGTGCTTTAGTACTCCAGTGTAGCAAAGCACCCCAACCGGCCTACCGGCCCCCTCCCGAAACGCATGCGAACCATCGTGGTTCCCCTCGGTGACGTGGGGTACCATGAAATCATCTACCCTTCACCGGCATGCCGCCGGACCATCCCGAAAGGCGCCCGCGTGCCCCGCGAACTTCACGACGGCTTCGGCCGAGGCATCAACTACCTGCGCATCTCCGTCACGGACAAGTGCAACTTCCGTTGTGTGTACTGCATGCCCGAGGAGGGCGTCGCGATGCGCGCGCACGATGAGCTGCTCTCCGCCGAGGAGATCGCTCATTTCGTGCGGCTCGTCGCTCCCGAGGGCATCACGCGCGTGCGGCTCACCGGGGGCGAACCGCTCGTCTCGCACCGCATCGTTCCCCTCATCGAGGAAATTCGCGCCATCGATGGTATCGAGGACATCTCCCTCACCACCAACGGCACCCTGCTCCCCCGTCTTGCGCCGGCACTTCGCGAAGCCGGGCTCGACCGTGTGAACATCTCGCTCGACACCCTGAACGCTGACCGCTTCACCCAGATCACGCGCCTGGGCCGCGTCGAACAGGCGCTCGCCGGCATCGATGCCGCCCTCGAATACGGCTTCGAGCCGGTCAAGGTCAACACCGTCGTGGTCAGGCGTATGGACCAGGATGTGCTCGAGCTCGCCAAGCTGTCGCTCGAGCGCCCCGTGCACGTGCGCTTCATCGAGTACATGCCTATCGGGGGCGCGGACGCACCCGACCATCCCGCCTCCCCCCATTGCGGGGCGGGCACGTCGGGTGGCTCCGCCCACCCACTCAACCCGGAGCTCTGGGACGCAAGCGACGTCATCCCCTCCGATGAACTGCGCGAGCTCATCTCCTCGCAGGCCGTCGCCGAGGGGATCGGCACCCTCGCACCCGTGGAGGGGGCCGCTCCCTACGGAGCCGGCCCCGCGCGCTACTGGGCCTTCCCCGGGGCAGTGGGCACCGTGGGCTTCATCTCCGCCATGTCCAACCACTTCTGCAGCGCCTGCAACCGCTTGCGTCTCACCGCCGACGGCTCCATACGCCCGTGCCTGTTCTCCGATGCGGAGTACCGCGTCCGCGAGGCCCTCAGGAGCGGGGACGACGAAGCCGTCGTCGCGATCTACCGCGACGCGCTGGCGCACAAACCCCAACAACACGACCACATCGATGGCACCCTGCGCTTCATGTCGCAGATTGGAGGCTGATCACCGTGACCACCCGCACCCCCGATAAGCATGACCGCCCCAAGACCCTGGGCCGCGAGGTGCACGAGAAGTATCCCGCCTCCGTCGTGGGCGAGGGCGGCGAGCTCACGCTCGTCGAGGGGGGAGGCCCGTCCAACCGGGACGCGAGAGCCGACCTGCGCAACCCGGACGCCGGAGCGGCGCAGCCGACGGGCCCCGCACCGCGCGATGCCTACCGCGATGAGCTCACGCACGTGGATGAGCACGGGGATGTGCGCATGGTCGATGTGGGCGAGAAGGCGGTCACCCAGCGCCTCGCCATCGCAGAAGGCTCCATCCTCATGCACCCCGAGACGCAGGCGATGATCCTCGAGGATCGCGCCAAAAAGGGCGACGTCCTCGCCTGCGCGCGCGTCGCCGGCATCATGGCGAGCAAGCGCACGAGCGACATCATCCCCATGTGTCACCCGCTCAACCTCACCAAGGCGAAGGTCGAGATAGCGCCCATCACCGCGCCGGGGACAAAGCTCGCGAGCGGCTGGGCACCAGAGCGCGAGGACGGCCGCGTGGGCTTTCGTGTGCGCGCGACCTGCGGCGTGACGGGCGTGACGGGCATCGAGATGGAAGCACTTACCGCAGCTTCGGCCGCATGCCTCACCATCTACGACATGTGCAAGGCCGTCGACCGCGGCATGGAGATCGTCGATGTTCGCCTGCTCCACAAAGAGGGCGGACGTTCCGGCCTGTGGGAACGCGGCGGTGCGGAAGGCATGGCAGGCACCGATGACGCTACGGCCAGCGCCGACTCCGCCAATGCCGCAAACGCGGCCCCCTCCCCCATCTCCCCCGCACCCGAGGACCTCGATCCCTCGCCGCTGCCCGGCGGCCCGCGCACAGGAGCGGCGGCGCCGGCCATTGCCTTTGTGGGCTACCAGAACGCCGGAAAGACGACGCTCGTCGAGAAGGTCATTAGCCGACTCACCCAACGCGGCCTACGCGTGGGATCCATCAAACACCACGGCCACAAGGGCTTCGACATCGACCAGCCCGGCAAGGATTCGTGGCGTCACGCTCAAGCGGGCAGCCGCCATGTGGGACTCGTCTCGCCCGGCGCCTACGCCGAATACGCGCGAATCGACGGCGAAGTCCCCGTGCGCGACCTGATTGCGCACTACACCGATGTGGACATCGTGATCGTGGAGGGCTACAAGACGGCGGGGTTGCCGAGCATAGCCGTGGCGCGCAGCGGCATCGACCGCATGCGTGGACGCGACTCGTTTGAGCTCATCGACGAGAACACGCTTGCCGTGGCCTGCAACGATGTGGTGGCACGCGACTTCCGCACACGAGCAGCAAAGGCCGCCCGCGCCGCCGCCGAGGAGGAGGGGCGCGCTTTCAACGAATCCGACGTCACGCTGCCGCCTTTCCTCGACATCAACGACTCTGCCGCTATCGCAAGTTTTGTATACGACCACCTGCAAAATCTAAAGTAGCCGTCCAGCTCGTTGGCGCCCTGCAGACCCCGGGCGACCGTTCGGGGTCTGTTCGTTTGCCGCAAAATCGCTGGCGTTCACCTTTGCGCTGCTAGAATAGGCCGCGATACACACTCGCTTGCCCGATTGGAGACGCATGACACCCACCATCGCCATCATCGGCGCGCTGGAAAAGGAAGTGCGCCAGATTTATGCCGCCGTAGAGAAGGGCACCGTCGTCGACGAAGCCGGGCTGCATATCGTGGGCGGCGAGTATCACGGCTTCACAGTGGTTGCCACCACCGCCGGCATGGGTACGGTTAACGCCGCCGCAGCGGCGCAACATCTCATCAGCGCCTACCACGCCAATGCCATCATCTTTTCCGGTATCGCCGGCGGCCTCAACCCCCAGCTGCATATCGGCGACGTCGTCATCGGTGAGCACCTGCGTTACCTCGACACCGACACGGCCCTCATCGCCGAATCCGCTCCCGAACTCGAGGAATTTACCAGCACCGATTTCCTCATCGACCTCGCCGAAGAAACGCTGCGCGCCCACGGCTACATCGACGCCTCCCTCACTGGCAATGCGGCCGCCGACCCCGAGACCCTTGCCGCCGCGCGAGCCGATGCCGATGCCACGTTGTTCCGTCGCAACAACGCAGGCACCGAGCCGCAGCAGTACTTGCGCGGCACCATCGCCACGGGCGACCGCTTCGTGAGCGGATGCGAAGCAAAGGCCGCCGCCATCGCCGCCACGCAGGGCGACTGCGTCGAGATGGAGGGTGCCGCCATCGCGCACATCGCCGCCAAGAACGGGATTGACTGCCTGGTGTTGCGCGCGATTTCAGACAACTGCGATGAGAGCTACGATGCCTTGTCCTCCCGCGAGTTCGACCTCGAGGAATATGCCGCAAGCGCAAGTTCCCTCGTCCTGTCCATCGTCCGTCGCCTAGCGGTTAAGCTGGGTGTCGAGCCCCGCGACTAGCACGAAAGGCTGCCCTATGGCCGAAGCTATCAATTACAACAAAGTCCACTTCGTCGCCAGTTATGGCAAGGCGTCGCAGATTCCACCGTCAACCTGCCCCGAAGTCAGCTTTGTGGGCCGTTCCAACGTGGGCAAGTCCTCAATCATGAACAAGCTGTTCAACCGTCGAAGCCTGGTAAAGGTTTCCTCCACCCCCGGCAAGACGGCCAATGTCAACTTCTTCGAAGCCGATGGCGTGCACTTCGTCGACCTACCCGGCTACGGCTTCGCACAGCGAAGCAAGGCCGAGCGCGACCGCTGGGCTCGTCTCATCGGCGACTTCTTCGACTCCGAACGCAGCTTCAATCTGGTTGTCTCCCTCGTTGACATCCGCCACGACCCGAGCAAGCTCGACTTTGAGATGATCAACTTCCTGCGTGAAAACGGCTTCAACTTCATTGTCTGCCTCACCAAGGCGGACAAACTCTCCAAGTCGCAGCAGGGCAAGCAAGCGGCCTCCATCCGCAAGCAGCTCGGCATCCCCGCCGATCGGCTCATCGTCACAAGCAGTGAATCTGGCTTGGGCATCGATCGCCTCAAGCAAGCCATCGTCGATTTCTGCCTCGACAACGAAAACGATGGGGCCGCGGATTCGGACGCCCTCAACGAAGCCTAGCGCCATCGAGTAGCCATCTTTTTTTCACATGCAAAACGGCGGCTCGCGCACCATTGGCAAGGCAATCTACGCGGGCATCTTCAATAAACCCCGCACGTCTTATTAATTAACACCTCTAAAGCCCTTGCCAACAATCTCAGAGCTGTCCACAATTGTGATAAAACAGCCCGGATCGACCTCGCGCGCATAGCGACGCAGCTTCACCGCCTCGCGACGACTGAGCACACACATGATCACGGTGACGAGCTGGCCGGAGAAAGCACCGTACCCACGGCTGATCGTGGCGGTGCGGTTGAGCTCCTTAACGATATAGGTCTCGACCTTGAGAGGTTCCTTGCAGATGATGGTACATACTTTGCGCAGGTGAATGCTCTCGATTGCCTTATCGACCACGAGCGTCTTGGCAAACAGGCCAAGCACGCAGTAAAGACCCACGCGCGGACCGTACAGAACCGCGGCGATACACACGATTCCGATGTCCACCAGCAGCAGCGCGCGACCGATCTCAAGCGTACTGTGACGCTTGAGAATCATGGCAAGGATGTCCGTGCCGCCCGTTGAAGCGCCGATGTCGAACACCATGGCACTGCCAATCGCCGGCAAGATCACGGCAAAGCACAAATCGAGCCACATATCGCCCGTGATCGATGTAGTCGAGACTCCCGGGAACAGCATTTCGAACAACGAGACATACCCCGAAAGCGCAAAGGACGCAAACACGCTCCAGAGGATTGCCTTGCGCTCAAGGAATATGAAACCGAGCACCACGAGCGCGATGTTGATGATCCACATGAACGCACCAACGGGCAGCGACGGGAACAGCGTGGATAGGATAACCGACACGCCAGACGTACCGCCAAAGGCAAAGTGATTGGGCGTCTTAAACAAGACGATGGCGAGTGCCGTTAAGATGAGGCCGCCGTTGAGGACGGCGAAGAAATGAAGAAAGCCCGGGTCCTTGCTACGCTTGGCGCCAGCCCGCTCACCGCGACGGATATCCTCCTCGGAAACCAAGTGCTCCAAAGGCTCCACAGGCGGCGTATGCCCTGTGGCGAGGCAACCGTCCGTTCCCTCCGCCGTGAAGGCGCCCTGCCTGCCGCTATCGTGCTCTTCCACCGCGCGCTCCATCGTCCGCCGAAACCATAGCGCCCTGATGGTAACGCGCCGGCGCGACGACGCAAGCGGAAACCAAGCACACTCAAGAAAACGGGCCGTCCCGTGCGCGCGGGACAGCCCGAAGAAGTACACGAGAGCCTGTCTTGCGCGGATGCGCAACTGGGCGGTCGAGCAAGCTTTAGAACGCCGGAAGAACATCCTCGCCGTAGTTCTCCTCAAGATACGCCTTAAAGTCATCCGAGGTCAGGACCTTGACGAGCGCCTTGACGGCCTTGGAATCCTCGTTGTTCTTCGCAACGCAGATGATATTGGCGTACTTCTCGACGGCAAGGGAATCGGAGGACTCGTGAGCCAGAGCGTCGGCCACGTGGTAGCCCGCCTCGATGGCGTAATTGCCGTTGATGACCGCAAAATCCACCGAAGAGAGGGCACGCGGAAGCGCAGCGGCCTCGAGCTCCTGGAACTTGAGGTTGTGCGGGTTGTCCTTAATGTCCTTCGGCGTGGCCTCGAGGTTCTCGGGATCGCTGAGGGCAATGAGGCCCAGGTCCTGCAGCAGGAGCAGCGCACGGCCCTCGTTGGTGGGATCGTTAGGCACGGCGATGGTGGCACCGTCGGCGATGGCGTCGAGGTCGTTGGAGGTGCCGGCGTACACGGCGAAGGGCTCGTAGTGAATCAGCCCCGCGGAGACGAGGTCGGTACCGTTCTCGGCGTTGTAGTTCTCCAGGTAGGTGATGTGCTGGAAGTAGTTGGCGTCCACCGCGCCCGACGTGGTGTCCTTGTTGGGCTGGATGTAATCGGTGTACTCCTTCACCTTAAGCTCGATACCCTCCTTGGCAAGCAGCGGCGCGGCGAAGTCGTTGAGGATCTCGGCATGGGGAGCGGGGCTTGCAGCCACGGTGAGCGTGGTCGAGCCGGCGGCAGCGGAGCCCTCGGCAGCGGTGCCAGACCCGCCGCAGGCAGTCAGACCGCCCAAAGCGACAACGCCAAGGCCCGCGAAAGCGGAAGCAACAAGGGAGCGGCGGGAAATGGAGGTGTTGAAGTTCTTCATGATGGAATCCTTTCAGATGGAAAACACAGTTGGCGGGAGGGAATCGAGGGCCGTTGGTTCACCCCCCCCATCCCTCACCTTCCGCGAAAGTTACCTTTCGCGGAGGATTTGCGGATGAATCGCCCCTAAAGTGACGCGAGAGTTAACTCTCGCGGAAGGACTGGGGCCAAAACGACTCGAAAGCGCCGCGAGAGTGCACTTTCGCGTCTTGTGCCGAGCAATACGCGGCGGCACGAGACCCATGCGCGCCGGCACGAGGACCCAACCTCGTGCCCACATCGTAGAGGGCGCGGGCAGGCGGTGCCAGATACACGAGGGCAACGCCTCGAAATCGACGAGCCAAAGCCCTTAGCAGCAAACCAACCTCTAGCGGTGGTCCACTTTGCGAGCAATGGCGTTGCAGACGGACTGGATGAGCTGGACGAGGACAACGAGCAGGACGACCGTGACGATCATGGCCTCATCCTCATAGCGGTAGTAACCGTAACGGATGGCAATGTCGCCCAGACCGCCCGCACCCACGGCACCGGCGATGGCGGTGTAGCCCAGTACGGCGATGAGCGTCACGGCGACGCCGCGCACGATGCTCGGCAGTGCCTCGGGCAGGAGCGCGGAGAACACGATACGCGGGACGGACGCGCCGCAGGCCTCAGCGGCCTCAACGGCGTCGCGGCTCACCTCGGCGAGCGACTGCTCGACCATGCGCGCCACGAACGGGGCGGTAGCGACCACCAGGGGCGGAATGACGCCCACTACGCCGGTGGAGGTGCCCACGAGTGCCTGCGTGGCGGGCATGAGGGCGATGAGCAAAATGATGAACGGCAGAGAGCGTCCGATGTTGACCACCCAGCCCAAAACCGCGTTGAGCGCGGGAACGGGGCGCAGACCGCCGGGGGCCGTGAGGTGCAAGATCACGCCGAGCACCGTGCCGATCACATAGGCAACCGCTGTGGATGCGAACACCATGACAAGCGTGTCGACGGTACCCTGAATGAGCAGCGGAGCGAACTCCGCGAGGAAATCGTTAAGCATCCCAATCCACCTTTCCAAGCAATACGCGCGTGGCCTCAGCCCGGGGCGCGGCGAAAACCTCCGCCACGCTCCCCTGCTCCACCACGCGGCCGTGCTCGAGCACCGCGACGTTGTTGCAGATCTTCTCGACCACGTCCATGGAGTGGGTGATGACCACCAGCGTCACGCCGGTCTCGCGATTGATATCGCGCAGCAGCTTGAGGATCGTGTTGGTGCTCTTGGGGTCGAGGGCGGAGGTAGCCTCGTCGCAGAGAATGACCTCGGGCTCGCAAGCGAGCGCGCGGGCAATGGCCACGCGCTGCTTCTGCCCGCCGGAGAGCTGGCTGGGATAGCTCTGCGCCTTCTCCGCAAGGCCAACGCGGTCGAGTAGCTCGAGAGCACGGGTGCGGTTTTCCTCCGTCACCTTGCCGGCGGCGGCGAGGAACGGGAAGCAGACGTTTTCTAGCACGGTTTTCTGGGCCAGCAGGCCAAAGTTCTGGAAGATCATTGCCACGCGGCGACGATACGCGCGAAGCTCCTCGCCGGAGAGCGCGGTGACGTCGCAGCCATCGACCTCGATGATGCCCGATGTGGGGCGCTCGAGGAGGTTGATCGTGCGAACGAGCGTCGACTTGCCGGCACCGCTCATACCGATGATGCCGAAGATGTCGCCGTCGGCGATCTCGAGATTGATGTCCGAAAGGGCGTGAACCAGGCCGTCGGCCTCGACCGACGCCAGGGTTTCGGCCGCCTCGTCAGTCGCCTGCACGACCGCGGCAGCTCCGAGAGCAGGATTTCCGCTCACCGAAGCGGCGTAGGACACCTCGGCCTTGCCTCCGTGGCGTTTCTTGCCGGACGCTTTGGGCGCGGCGAAAGATTTGTACACATGCTTGATGCTGATCACGAGGAAAACTCCGCTTGAAGATGGAATGGGACCTGTGGCCATCTCCCGCCGGAGACAACCTAGTGGAGGCGCCCGGTCTCTATCAGCACGCGGAAATCGCGCGGCATGACAAAGTGCCCGGGCGAGGGCATCTCCATGACCATCATCATGTTCGCGCTATGTCCAACAAACGTAATCATGGGGATGAGAGTAACAGGGTACCCTATATAGGGCAAGCAAGGAAACTCCCATGTAACAAAAGGGACCCCGAAGGGTCCCTTTAATCGAAAGCAACGCATCTGCCCGAGTCCGCCTTTTACCTCGAAACGGCGGGGACGCGGGCCCTCATGAGACGCGGCAGTCCCTACTCGGCGTCCTCGGCGTGACGGCGACGGCTCGCCTCGTACTCCTCGCGCGTGACAACGTCCTCAATGCGCAGGTTGATGCCCGCGACCTCAAGGCCAGTCATGGCGGTGAGGCGCTCGGTCACGCGCTCTTTGACGTCCTCGAAGATGGCGGGGGCATAGCACCCGTACTCGATGATGACGGAGATGTTGACCACCACGCGGTTGTCGTCGGTCACCTCGATGGTAACGCCCTTGGAAAGGTTCTCCGCGCCGAAGGTCTCCTGGACGAGGTGCATGAGGTTGCCCTTCATGCCCAACACATGCGGGACCTCGCGCGTGGCCATGGCGACGATCTTCTCAATCACACCGTTGGAGTAGGTGAGAGAGTCCTCGGAGTCGTCGTCTTCTTCAGACTCGGCAAGGACCTCACCGATCTCGATGTCCTCGATGGCGTCAGTCGCCTCAGCCGCGTCGTCGGACGACGCCCGTTCGACCGTCTCCACCGCGTCAGCGTCCTTGTTATCCAAAAACTCTTTACTGTCTGCCATGATTCGCTCCTATCCGCAAATCCCAAACTCACACGAACCGATCGTGCGTCTATTTACGCCCATCGAGTACGCGGCGTATGAAATTGACCGCCGCGTTGTCGCCATCGACCATTTGGCCAATGACCGTACCCACAAACACGAAGACCGCGATGACAATCGTGTCCCACAGGCCAATCACCAAGATGAGCACCGCCAGCACAAAGCCGATGATGCCGTACAGCATGGCATGCGGATGAGCGTTGGCATACGCCCATGCCGTGCGACCAAGCCCTTCAAACAAGCCGATGGTCGCGCGTTGGAAATCACGACGAGAGGCATGCGCACCGTCTTGCGCGCCATCCCCACCCATGCGCGAGGAGCCCTTCTGAGAAGAGTCCTCGGTCGCATCTCGATCCGAAGGACCGGGGGTATCACCTGTCCCCCGCTCTCCTACGCCCTCAACATGGACCTCGAGTTGCTCGACTATCGCTTTTGGCGCCTTAGGCGCATGGGAATTATCGCTCACCGGAGACCTCCTTCGTCACGGTCACGGTTTTACTCGGGAGAAAACGTACGTGCACACGCGCACCGGCTACTCCGAGCATCTCGTTACAGGCATCTTGGACACGCTGCTGCACACGATGCGCAAGGCCCTCCACGTTGTGCTGCGTGAGCGCAATCGCCTCGATGTGAATGTCCACAGCGGACTTATCGCGGCCCACAACACGGGCGTGGACATCTTCGACCATCACATCGCGCTCCGCGGCAGCAGATCGCGCAATGGAAGCCAAAGCCTCAGTCGAAACCTCGATATCCGCGTTGCCCGCCAACCGCATGCACGTGGGCTCAGGGCGATCAACGAGCAGGTACAACAGGACGGCGATTAGATTCAGGGCGACAATGACCAGGCAAATGACCATAATCACGCGGCCGGACCCCGATGCGAGCATCGAGGCGAACCGCTCCGTATAGGGACCAAAGAGGGAGCCCGCGCATGCGCCGACCACCAATACACCGGCGATGAGATACAAAACCAGCCCGATTCTGCTTATTCGTCGCATGGCTCCTCCTCTCTCTTAAACATCGCGGGCACCACGGCGCCCGCACACATTTCACCTTTTGTACCCCGATAGCCCGTAAAGCATCACGGCGCGCTTCTCGATTATACGGCGAACACGCCGCTCTAGGGAAAAGCCGGGCCCGCCACATAGCGAACCCGGCTCAAACAAGCGACGACTTGCACGTCACGATGCGGTGCCTCGGGAACCCCGAACCTACTCCTCCTCGAGGGCAGCGATGACCTCGTCGGTCATATCCATGGTGGAGTAGACGTCCTGAACGTCGTCAAGCTCCTCGAGGCGGTCAATGAGACGCTGGACCTTCTTGGCATCAGTGCCAGAAACGGACGTCGGGGTGGTGGGAACCATGGTGAGCTCGGCACCCTTAACCTCGATGCCCTGGGACTCAATGCCCTTCGAGACGGCCATGAGGTCACCGGCGGCGGTCCACACAACCCACTCCTCGCCGGCATCCTCGTAATCGTCGCCACCGGCCTCGGCAACGGCCATCATGAACTCCTCCTCATCGCCAGCAGCGCCGTTGGCCATGAGGTTCTCCTTCTTATCGTTGGGATCGACGATCTGCTTGGCAACGACGACCTGGCCCTTGCGCTCGAACTGGAACGACACGGAGCCGGAAGTGCCCAGGTTGCCACCCGCGTGGGAGAACGCGGAGCGGACATCGGCGGCGGTACGATTGCGATTATCGGTCAGGCACTCGACATACACGGCAACGCCCGCGGGACCGTAGCCCTCGTACACGATGTTCTCGTACACGGCGGCGTCGGCACCGGAACCAAAGGCCTTGTCGATAGCGGCCTTGATCTTGTCCTTGGGCATGGACTGAGCCTTTGCCTTGGCGACGGCGGCGGCAAGGGAGGCGTTGTTGTCCGGATTGGGATCGTTGCCCAGACGGGCCGCGACGGTGATGTTACGGCTCAACTTGGAGAACAGGGCGGAACGCTTGGCGTCCTGCGCACCCTTGCGGTGCTTGGTTGTGGCCCATTTAGAGTGTCCGGACATGTGATGCTCCTTCTATTTACCTGCTCTCGACACATGACTACGCGCCTCAAGCCCATATAAACACACGCTCAGCATGATATACCGATTGCGGACCATGCGAAAGGGGTTTACCACGAGCTTCACACGCGTGCCAAAGGGGGCACGTCACAACTCGTCCGCGTCCACGGCCTCGATTCCGAGCAATTCGGCAGCAAGCATATCGTCTTCCAAAGCGGTCACGCTCCTGAGCTTGCGCTCAATTACGTTCGTGCGCGTGTTTATGATTCCGTCCACCGTCTTCCCGGCAGTCTCGATCTGCTTGAGCGCGCGGCGCAACTCCGCTTGATACTTGGGGAACTCCGCCTTGACGGCGCTTAGCACCTTTTGGATCTCGTCGGCACGGCGTTGGAACGCGAACGTCTGATAGCTCAATTGCAGGCTATTGAGGATCACCGCCATGGTCGAGGGCCCTGCCACGTTCACCTGGTAGTCGCGCTGTAGGCACTCGATAAGCCCCGGCCGGTCGACAACCTCGGCATACAGGCCTTCGAACGGTAGGAACATGATGCCGAAGTTCGTCGTCTCGGGAACGCTCAGATATTTGGCGGAAATGTCCTTCGCCTCAAGCTTGATGACCTGCTCGAGCGTACGACGGGCGGCGGCGATTCCCTCGGCATCGCCCGCATCCATCGCATCGCGCAGGTGCTCGTAGGTGTCGCCGGGGAACTTTGAGTCGATGGGCAGCCAAATCGGCTCGCCCTCCTCAACCGGTAATTTGACGGCGAACTCGACGCGATCTGCACTGCCCGGTTTGGTGGCGACATTCTCGGCATATTGGTCGGGCGCGAGAATCTCGGACAGAATCGCCGCCAACTGAACCTCTCCCAGCATGCCGCGCGTCTTGACGTTGGAGAGCACCCGTTTGAGGTCGCCCACGCCCGTCGCGATAGACTGCATGTCCCCCAATCCGCGGTACACCGCCTCGAGTTGATCGCTCACCTGTTTAAAAGAGGCGCCCAGGCGGTCATTGAGGGTCGTGGCGAGCTTCTCGTCCACCGTGACACGGATGGCCTCGAGCTTGCGCTCGTTATCACTGCGCATCGCACCGAGCTGCGCATCAACCGTCTCGCGCGTCTTTTCCAAATACTGAGTTGTCTCGCGGCGAACATCGTCCACCCTAACGCCCATCTGATCGAACGCGCGCGATTGCGCCTCGAAATGTTGCTGCTCGATTATCGACAGGCTCGACAACCTATCAAGCGCGACGTTCACGGCAGCGGAAACTTGAGACAGAGCGCTGCCTGCGGCGGTAAGGGTCTCATGCATCTGCTCTCGCTCGGCAATCGAGCGCTCTCTTTCTTCCCGATGCTCCATGTGTGCGCGGCGCAGGCGGACGCACGCGACGGTCGACCAGGCAGCAAGCACTGCCGCCGTGACCGATGCGACCATCGTTATAAGCTCGATTCCCATTCCCTCAACCCCTTATCCGCTTTCGAATAACCTCATCTTAGCAGTCGCCATTCGTATCGCACCAAAGCCAAGTCGAGCCCCCGCGCTACGCGATCGAGCGGATCCTATCAAATAAGGCAGCGAGAGCGTCCATGAGTTCCTCGGGAGTTGCACCATCCAAAATGCACGTCAACGCATATGAAGCGACGAAGACTGCAGCAACGAGAACGGGTACCGCCAAAGCCAACAACACCGCCCGCAAGACTCCCAAAAGTGCCCCGCGACGCATCCTCTTGCCGTCGTATGCCCTCTCGGCAGCGTATGCCTCCGCAGCCGCAAGGCGTTGCACGCCCTCGCCCCCGGAAGCTGCGCGCTCGAACTCTCCAACGTCTACCTGCGGGAAGCGTTCCTTTCGCGCGGCGCGCCGTCCCTTTGTGCGCGGGGCGTGTCCTCCACCAGATGCGGATGCCGGCACCTGCGTGCACGGCGCGTGTTTAAGAAAAAGGTCCATGCAAAAGCCCTCCTTATGGAGGCATGCATGGAACCGACTTCTTCAGAATTGCACTAAAAAGTTCCCGCGTCAAGCCCGGATCGAGTTGAGGCTTGACGCGGGATGGTCACATGCGCCAAACGCGCATCTCCCGTTGTGGCCTGCCCTACCGGTCTTCGCGGCGCGACCTCAAACGGCTGAAGGCGGCTACCGCCATGGACGCGACGCCCGCAAAGGCGGACGCCATCACGCCATGAGCCGACGCGTCGCCCGTTCCGGGAAGGGTTCCGGGCTTACTGCCGAGGGAATTCTGAGGCGTCTCGTCGCCACTCTCATCCTTGGCGCCGTCATTATCGTCCTGGTTCCCGTCTTCATCGGGAGTCTCCTGGCCGCCGGAGCCATCGTTGCCGCTGTCGCCGTTGTTCCCGGCGTCTCCGTTATCGTTACCGTCACCTTGGTCGCCACCCTGGTCGCCACCCTGGTTGTCGCCGTTGTTGCCGCCGGTATCGCCGCCGCCATTGCCGCCGTTGCTGTCGCCGCCATCGGGGTCAACGACATCGGGTACGATCTCAACGGGCGCTCCCTCGCCGGAAGTCACCGCACCTAAACCGGGCACACCCGTCACGCGCACGAAGGCATAATACGTCTCGCCGGGCGTCAAGCCGCTGAACACCGGATCGCTCGTCCAGGTGTTGAGGGGATTTCCCTGCACCTGCGGTCCCTCAGTAGTGTCGGCGACCGTCACCGCGTCAGGCGCTTGGTTCGTATCGCACAGGGCGTACTCCACGCGAGCACCCAGTCCCTCAGCACCCTCAACACGGGCGTTCAAGCGCACCGAATCCTGCCCGAGCTTCTCAACATCTACGGAAACGCTGACGTCCGCCGGGGAGACCTCAATCATCAGCGGAATGCTGAGCGTGCGCGCGGTAGCCTCGGTTCCCACAGCCCGATAGGCAACCTTGGCAGCCGCCCGGTGCGACCCCACCGCAAGCCCGGCTTTCGGCACCACCTGCCAAGATGCGTCCGTGCCGCCGGCGGGGATCATAGTCGAGCCGGAACCGCGCAGCTCAAACGCGTCGGAATCGAGCGTCACGCCCTCGATCTGCACATCGACCTTGCTTGTGTTCTTCAACTCGAGAGCGATGGGGGCGGGAGTCTCCTCACCCTCGCGCATCGAATCAAAGACCACCTCATCGGCTTCCAAGCCGGGCTCGTGGGCCTCCCACACATCGATGAGCGTCGCGCTGAAGTAGATGTCGTTCAGGTGCAGCTTGACGTAGCGAGCCATCACTGGACCGTCGCTCAGCGTCAAACGGGTGCTCAGCGTGCTCTCCTGCCACCCGGGCACCTTCGTGCCACCCTTACCAAAGCGCTCGACTTCCTTAAAGGCCGAGGCATCCACCGGAACCCCGGCAGCAAGGCCCGTATCGGGCGCAACCGACACCGTCACCGCCATGCGATCCCACCGGGGAACGCCATTGGTGCCCAGGTTCTTGGGACGCCAGTAATCGATATCCGTGACGGCACGCTCATGCCCAAGGTCGAGCACGATCCAGGCATCGCTTGTCTTCTCGCGGCTCGTGATCCAGAACTCGTTGCCCGGTCCGTAGTAGCCATCGATCACGCGCTGGGCCATCGCCGCGCCATCGCGAGAGGAAGAATAGGAGTTGACCACCATCTCCTCATACGGAACGAAATTTGCATCGCGGTCGCCCGCGGTGAACGTGAACACGACCGGGTTGGAGGCAGTGGTGGTTCCCCGCGCGGGCACGCGCAGCTCGACCGTGCGATTCCCCTTGTACGTCCGCTCAACATCCAGCGGCTCCCACGAACCGCCGTCCACGCGCATCTCGAGTCCATTGGGGACCTTGCCGTCAAAGAAATAGATGCGGTTCGCGCGGTCGTTCGCCTCGCACTTGAGCGAGGGAGCCTGACCCGCCACGATATCGATGCAGTTGATGACGCTCGCGCCGATGAGCTGGATCTGGATATCCGTCTCGGCATTGATGGAGGCGATCTGATCGGCGGTTAAGACGACCTCGACCTGACCATCCGTCTGGTCGGCCCATGTCTTGCCGCCGTCGAGGCTGAACCTCCACGGCACGCCTCCGCCGCGAAGGTGCTCGCCCAGTGCGATCACACCCGCCTGATCGCCATCGAACGAGAAGGTCGCCACCACACCATCGGCCTCGCCCATAAGCATCTTGGCCACGCGCACACAG